>JANORH010000041.1:0-10291 GCA_031415215.1 Alphaproteobacteria bacterium
CGGCAATGCGGCTTACACTGGCCCTCACACTCACGGCTCTGCTGGCAACTTCTGCAATGGCAGCGGATCCGCCGACAGCGCCTGTTACGGCAGGTAAACCCGCTGACCTCGCCGGCGTGACTGTAACAGCTCCGGCACCGCCTGCTGCTGCCGAAGATCCGATAGTCTGCCGCTCATCGCCCAACACCGGATCCCGGCTACGCCCCGCGAAAGTCTGCCTCAAACGCAGCGAATGGTCTGCAAACGCCAAAGCGCGCGGCAGGGCGGGTGAAGAGATCAAGATTCAGGGTTGCGACAGTGGCGGGTCAAACTGCGGCGTCAACGATCGCCCCCCTGGCGACTGACTGCGGACCACGACCTCCGCGTCAACTTGTAGGTTCAGCGCATTTCAGTCAGATACCGCAATATGAACGGCCATATCGCGGCGATCTTCCGACACCCGGTCAAGGGCTTCACGCCGGAGGGCCTGACGCACGTGGATCTGACACCCGGCGAGGGCTTTCCGTACGACCGCGCCTGGGCTGTCGAGAATGGTCCCTCGGGCTACGATCCCGACGCGCCGGCCTTTGTGCCGAAGCAGAAATTCACTGTGCTGGCCGCGATCCCACGCGTGGCCGCAGCGCGGACCCGGTTCGACGACGCCTCAGGCGTGCTGAGCGCCCAGGCTCCGGGTCAGCCCGGTTTTGCCGGTCGGTTGACAGATCCCGAAGGACGCGACGCCTTTGCGGCCTGGCTGGGCGCTCTACTCGGCGATGAGGCCAAAGGTCCCTTGAATGTGGTGGAGGCGCGCGGGGCCTTCCGGTTTACCGACCATCCGCAAGGGCAGGTTTCGATCATCAATATGGCCAGTGTCCGCGACCTTTCGCAGAAGATGGGCGTCGACCTCGACCCGTTGCGGTTCCGCGCCAACATTTATGTCGAGGGCTGGCCGGCCTGGGTCGAAAATGACTGGGCAGATTGCGATCTGATGATGGGATGGGCACGGGCAAAAGTGTTCAAGCCGATCGTCCGCTGCGCCGCGACGCACGTTGACCCGACGACCGCCGTTCGGAACCACGATGTCGTGAAGGCCCTATTCGACCACTACGGCCACATGTTTTGCGGCGTCTACATCCACATGGCGACAGGGGGACGGGTCAGCCTGGGTGACGCCGTGACCGAGCCCAAGCCATGACCTTGACCCTGGTGAAGGCCTGGGGCGAGGCCAAGGCGCGGCTGTCGGCTGCCGGAATTGCGGGCCCGGTGATCGACGCGCGACTGCTGGTGGAGGCTGCCGCAGACGCGACACGCGTGGACATCGTCACCGATCCCCAAAGGCTGCTGACGCCAACCCAGGAAGCGAGACTGGATGACTACCTTTCGCGTCGCGAGCGACGCGAGCCGGTCAGCCACATCCTGGGCCGCAAGGGCTTCTGGAAGATCATGCTGAACGTCACCTCCGACGTGCTGACGCCGCGCCCCGATACCGAGACCGTGGTGGAATATTCGCTACGGGACTTTCCGGAACACGGGGCGTGGTCAATTCTGGACCTGGGCGTGGGGTCGGGCGCGATCCTGCTGGCGTTGCTGGCAGAACGTCCGGCCGCCAAAGGACTGGGCATCGATATCTCGGAAGAGGCCCTGGCCGTCGCCCGTGACAACGCTGCGGCGCTGGGCCTGGCCGGCCGCGTGGCCCTGCTGCGCAGCGACTGGTCGGCCATCCTGGACGAGGGAACATTTGATCTCGTGGTGTCCAACCCGCCGTATATAGCCAACCACGTGATCGAGACCCTGGAGCCTGAAGTCCGGGATTATGAGCCGCGCCTGGCGCTTGAAGGCGGACCTGATGGCCTGGATCATTACCGAACGCTGGCACCAGAGATTCTGCGGGTTCTGAAACCTGGCGGCAGGTTCGCTGTCGAGATTGGATATGACCAGAAGGAGCCCGTCGAAACGCTGTTTCGAAGCGCTGGCGCCGAGGGTGTCCAGACCATCCGCGACTTGAGTGACCGTGACCGTGTTGTGGTCGGTAAGAAAAAGCCCTTGGAAACCGCGACCTGACCCGTTACATCTGGCGTTGTCTCCACCCAAATTCGTCGGTGTTGCAGGTAGACGCGTCCCACCCGGGACGCCCGCCCGGCCCGACAGGCGTGACGCTTTCCTCAAAAAAGGCCTCTCGCTGATGAGATCAAGGGTGGAAGACGGGGAACACTTGCGTCTTCAACAGTCTGACCGGGCCGGAGGCCTGAAAAGCTGAAGGCATAGCCGCCGAACTGGCGCTCAGGAAAGAGCCGAACGGTTTTCAAAGTATGAGAGATTTCAAGGGTATGAAGCGCCAACGTGGGCGCAATCGCAGTGGTGGCAGCAGCAGCGGCAACACCAAGCCGACGCAGAATGCCAACCGGGCGTTTGATTCCAACGGCCCCGAAGGCGTCAAGGTGAGGGGCAACCCCCAACACGTCTTCGAAAAATACCAGCAGCTGGCGCGGGACGCGAACGCCGCCGGTGACCGCGTTCTGGGGGAAAACTATCTCCAGCACGCCGAACACTATTTCCGCCTGCTTCGCGCCATCCAGCCGAACCGGCCGGCCAGCGAAATTCTGGGCCGCGACCACTTTTCATCCGGCTACGACATCGATTTCGAAGACGAGACCGGGCAAGCCCAGGCCCTGGCCGCCGATGAGGCCGCAACAGCGGCCGGAGATCCCTCAGAAGACACCGAGTCCCGCGAGCAGCCGCGCAATCGCAGCGATTGGCAGCCCCGTGATGATCGCCCACGTGACGAGCGGCCGCGGGATGACCGGCCTCGTGACGACCGGTCACGCGATGAGCGGCCTCGTGACGACCGGCCACGTGATGAGCGTCCGCGCGACGACCGCCCGCGCAATGAAGGCGGCAACCGCGAACGCTATGGCCGTGACAACAACCGCGACCGAAATCGTAATCGTGATGACCGGCCCCGTGATGATCGGCCACGCGACGACCGGCCACGCGATGATCGTCCCCGTGCTGATGCACCGCGCACCGATACACCTCGCACCGAGGGCGAAGAGCCGCGCCGTGAGCGCTACGACCGCAATGATCGTCCGGAGCGTGTCGAGCGTGATCCGCAGCCCGTCGTACAAGCTGCCGCTCCGGAGGTCATCGAGCCTCGCGGTGGCGTCATGCTGCGCGATTCGGACGGCGGAGCCAGCCATGCGCCGGCCTTTTTGCAGGCCCGCGCCGCCCCTGCACCGGCTGCAGACGCCGATGTCGAGAAGCCGGTTCGTGTTCGCCGTCGCAAGCCGAAGACATTTGAAGCCGGCGAAGGCCCCGGCCCATCAGAATCCGAAGGCGCATAGCGCCGCCTTAGGGCTGCGCGACCAATTTCGTTGCCGTAGGCATCTGAACGGGGTTAGCTCGACGCCATGCCTGACGCCTGCAGCCATCACGATCAACACCTGCACCACGGGCTGAAGACCGCTGATCTGGGCCGCGCCCTGCAGTCCGCAGAAGCCCGCTGCACCGCCGCGCAGGAGCGCCTGACCGCGCCGCGCCGCCGGGTGCTTGAACTCTTGCTGAAGGCTGACGCGCCCCTCAAGGCCTATGATCTGATCGCCGCCTTCGGCACCGATGGCGGGTCAGCCAAGCCGCCGACCGTCTATCGCGCGCTGGAGTTCCTGGAGCGACTGGGCTTTGCGCACCGCATCGAGAGCCTGAACGCTTATGTGCCTTGCCGACTAAAAGGCGGACATGCTGCCGCGTTCCTGATTTGCGACTGTTGCGGCGAGGCCGAAGAGTTCGCCCCCGACTTCGCCGCCCAGTTGTCCGCCGCAGAAGCGGCTGGCTACACGGTGCGCCAGGTCACCCTGGAAGTCCGTGGCCTGTGCGCGGCCTGTCGCGCTGGCTGATTACCAGAACACGTTGCGCACCACCTGAACGATGCGCCCGGAATAGGCGTCGATCAGCAAGGCGTCATATCCGGCCCTCACCCAGTCATAGCCGGGCGGCGGCAACGGCAGGTCATAGCGCCACGGATCGGTCAGCCAGGATCCCGAGCCAAACCAGGTGCGCGGCAGGACGTCGCCGAAACCCCAGTTGTAGGCATAATAGCCGCTGGGAGGCCGCCACGCGTAGCGGTAGCGGCTGGAACTGAAGTAAACGGACGGATAGCGCCCGCGCTGCCAGTGACTGTGGCGATTGTCGCGATCGCTACGGTTCCAGTCGCGTCGATGATTGTTCCCACGATCCCAGTCCCGGCGGCCGTCGCCACGCCAGTTATCTCTGTCGCCATCTCGATCCCGGGTCCCGCGCCCCTCGCCACGCGTGTCACCCGGGCGATCGCCGCGATTGTCGTTCGTCTGGTCACCGTCGCCCCGGCGATCATCACGACGCGGGCGGCCTTGATCTCGCGGGCCGTCGCCCCGACCGGCGTTGGGCGTCCAGGGGCCTGGCCGTCCGACCGAGTCGCCGGGAACCCATCCACCCCGGCCGCGGCCACCGCCGTCGCGCGCTTGCGGCGCCGAGGGAGATGGCGGTGCGTCGGAAGCCATCGGTGGCGGCGGCGCGTCGCGGCCACGACGATCATTCCTGTCGTTGCTGGAGCCGCCGTTTCTGAAGCCTTCATCGCGCGAGGGCGCGCGCGGCTGGAGGCTGGCGGGTGCCTGATAGCTTCGCTCCGCTTGCGGCGCGTCTGCCTGCTCTGGACGCTCGACCTCGTCACGTTGTGCCAGCGCCGGCACGGCCTGGGCCAGCAGTACAATCGCCAGTGCGGTGGTTGCGAACTTCATCGTCTCGGTCTTCCATCTTGGGCCGCAGAGAACGGCCCTTGGTCCCTTGAGCATCAGGATGCGCAGGGATCGGGTGAACCGCGCTTGAACGGGTTCACAGTTCCGATCTACAGGTTGACGGCGTAGTCGGGCTATCGATTCACGCGACACGCTTAAGGCTCCGGGAAGGGTTCCCCTCCGGCGACCAAAACGAGGAGGCTGGCTTGGCCGCCACGCCAAACGACGTCCTGGGATTCTGGCGCAACGCCGGTCCTGCGAAGTGGTTCGTCAAGAGCGAGCGCTTCGACGACGCCATCCGGCTGAAATTCGAACCCGTGCACCATCGCGCCGCGTGCGGGGAATACGACACCTGGGGACTGACGCCGGAGGGTGCTCTGGCGCTGGTGATCCTGCTGGACCAGTTCCCACGCAACCTCTACCGCGGCTCGGCGCACAGCTTTGCCACCGATCCCAAGGCGCGCGCGGTTGCGCGCGTTGCCACCGAACGCGGCTGGCACCACGTCGTAGAGGCCGACATGCGACAGTTCCTATTGCTGCCGTTCGAACATTCCGAAGACCTGGGCGACCAGGAATATGGCGTGCATCTGGCCGAAGATCTGGGCGACGGTGAACTGATCAAGTGGGCCCGGATCCACCGCGACATCATCGCCCGCTTTGGACGCTTCCCGCACCGCAACCCGTCGCTGGGGCGCACGAATACGGCGGAAGAGCACGCATTCCTGGAGGGCGGCGGCTTTTCTGGCTGATCGTGCGAATCGCTCTGTGGACGAGGCTGTGCACGGTGCTGATTGGACTGTCGGCGAATCAGCGAATGGGCGAGGCTGGGGCTTGATGAACGCACCTGTGTCTCCCGCCAGCCTGGGCCTTGCGCCTGCCGACCACCCGGAGCGGCAGTATCTGGATCTGCTTGCCGACATTCTGGCGAATGGCGTGCAACGCGGCGACCGGACCGGCACCGGGACCCTGGGCGTATTCGGGCGTCAGATGCGGTTTGATCTGGCCAGAGGCTTTCCACTGCTGACCACCAAGAAGCTGCACCGAAAGTCGATCATTCTGGAACTGCTGTGGTTTCTGCGCGGCGACACCAATGTGCGCTGGCTGCAGGAGCGTGGTGTTTCCATCTGGAACGAGTGGGCCGACACCGACGGAGACCTCGGTCCCGTCTATGGCAAGCAGTGGCGATCCTGGGCCGCGCCGGATGGCCGGGTGATCGACCAGATCGCGGCCGTGGTTCACAGCCTGAAAACCAACCCCAACAGCAGGCGTCACATCGTCTCGGCTTGGAATCCGGCCGACGTGGACGACATGGCTCTGCCGCCGTGTCACTGCCTGTTCCAGTTCTTTGTCGCTGACGGAAAACTAAGCTGCCAACTCTATCAGCGCTCGGCTGATGTCTTTCTGGGCGTGCCGTTCAACATCGCCAGCTATGCCCTGCTGACCTTGATGATGGCCAAGGTCACCGGCTATGAACCCGGCGAGTTCGTGCATACGCTAGGCGATGCGCACCTCTATCTCAACCACCTGGACCAGGCGACGCTGCAACTGACCCGCGAGCCGATGCCGTTGCCGGTCCTGCATGTGGCCGACAAGGACGACCTGACGGCCTTCAACTATGAGGACTTCAAGCTGGAGGGTTACACCGCCCACCCGTCGATTTCAGCGCCGATCGCAGTCTAGTGACGGCCTCGTCCCTGACCCTCACCGGCGTCTCTGATGCGGCGGAACAGATCTCCGACATCTACGCCGGAAAGTACAATATCGACCGCGATGACGATTGGTTCCTGTTGAAGTTGCAGGAGGAGCTGGGCGAACTGGCGCAGGCCCATCTGCGGTTGTCCGGGCGCGGACGGGGTACGGCCACGGAACAAGACCGAGGCGACGAGGCGGCCGATGTGCTGTGTATGCTGCTGCTCTATTGCCGCCGTTTCGGGATCGATCCGGAAGAGGCTGTGCGACGCAAGTGGTTGTCCTGGCTGGAGCCGGTGGCGTAAGACCGACCCATGCCCCCCGCCATCCTCTCCGCCGGCCCCATCGCCCGTGCCCGAAACGGCGTCATCGGTAGGGGTGGCAAACTGCCCTGGCGGCTGAAGTCGGACATGGCGATCTTCCGGGCCACCACCATGGGCAAGCCGGTGATCATGGGCCGCAAGACCTGGACCAGCTTGCCCAAGAAGCCGCTGGTGGGCCGCACCAACATCGTGCTCAGCCGCGACGGATCGTTCGAACCGGTGGGTGCGGTGGTCTGCGAGGACTTCTCGGACGCGCTCTCCATTGCCCGCGAGCAGGCTGAGGAGGACGGCGTCAGCGAGGTCTGCGTGATCGGTGGTGCCTCGATCTTCGAGATCGCGCTGACCAAGGCTCGGCGGCTCTATTTGACTGACGTCGATGCCGACGTCGAAGGCGATGTGGTCCTGTCCCCCATCGACGAGACCCGCTGGACCGAGGTTCGGTCCCAGCGCTACGAGGCGGGCGAAGAGGACGAGTACCCGTTCACCTTCCGGGTGCTGGAACGGCGATGACCCGCCGCGATGGTCACTCTCAACTATCAAATCGGAGGCGTGCAAAATGGACATCGAACTGGTCGCGGAAGGCTTTGAGTTCCCCGAGGGGCCGATCGCCATGGCGGATGGCTCGGTAGTCCTGACGGAGATCAAGGGTCGACGATTGACGCGGGTGGCACCCGACGGGACCAAAACCCTGGTCGTCGAGACTGGGGGCGGCCCGAACGGGGCGGCCATCGGCCCGGACGGTGCGATCTGGATCACCAACAACGGTGGCGCTTTCGAGTGGCTGGATAACGGCGGCTTGACCATTCCCGGGCCGACGCCGGCGTCACACACCGGTGGGTCGATCCAGCGCTATGACCTGGCGACCGGCGCGCTGACCACGGTCTACGACAGCTGCGGGGGCCAGCGGCTGGTCGGCCCAAATGACCTGGTGTTCGACAAAGCCGGCGGGTTCTGGTTCACCGATCATGGCTGTTCGACGCCTGATGGGCGCAAGAACGGGGCGGTCTACTACGCACGCACTGATGGCAGCCACATCAGCCGCCAGAAGGGCCACCTGATCTCGCCCAATGGGATCGGCCTCTCTCCGGACGAGGCGGTGGTCTATGTGGCCGATACCCAGCTGGGCCGCCTGTGGGCGTTTGACGTGGCCGAGCCGGGGGTATTGGCATCGAATGCCGGGTTCGCGCCGGGTCGGGTGATCTGCAATCTGCCGGGCTATCAGCTGCTGGATAGCCTGGCGGTGGAGGCCGACGGCAAGGTCTGCGTCGCCACCATCATCAACGGGGGCATCACCGCGTTTGATCCGTCCGGGACGACAGAGCACTACCCGTTCCCGGACCTGATCGTGACCAACATCTGCTTTGGTGGGGCGGACATGAAGACCGCATGGATCACGGCTTCGGCGACGGGTAAGCTGTTCCGGGCCAGGTGGCCGAGGCCGGGGCTGAAGCTGAATTTCAACGGCTGAAGCGATGGATCAAGTCGTAGTCATAAGCCTCGCGGTCGGAGCCGGGGTCATTCTCGTCGTAAACCTGGTGGCGATATTCGGCCGACCCGCCGGAGGCCCACGTAGTGGGAACATCGACCCCGGCGGCCAGGGCCCCGACTAGTACAGCGTCGCCATCGCGGTGCGATCGAAGGCCGAGAGTTCGCCGTGGCGGCCTTCGCGGATTTTCACCACCCACTCGGGGTCCTGCAACAGCGCGCGGCCGACCGCGACCATGTCGAAGTCGCCGCGGTCCAGCATCTCCTCCAGCCGGTCCAGCGAGGCCGGTTCGGACTTTTCACCGGCATAGCCTGCGATGAAGTCGCCGCTCAGGCCCACAGAGCCCACGGTGATGGTGGGAACGCCGGTGACCTTTTTGGCCCAGCCGGCAAAGTTGAGATCAGAGCCCTCAAACTCCGGCTCCCAGAACCGCCGCTGTGAGCAGTGGATGACGTCGGCACCGGCGTCGACCAGCGCGCCCAGCCAGGCTTCCAGCGCCTTTGGATCGTGGGCCAGCTTGACCGCGAAGTCCTGCTGCTTCCACTGGCTGAGCCGGATGATCACCGGATAGTCGGGCCCAACAGCGACGCGCACCGCACGCAAGATATCGGCGGCGAACCGGGCGCGGCCCGGCAGGTTCTTTGACCCATAGGCGTCTTCGCGGACGTTGGTGCCGTCCCAGAAGAACTGGTCGATCAGGTAGCCGTGGGCGCCATGCAGTTCGATGGCATCAAAGCCCAGGGCTTTGGCGGCCGCGGCGGCATCGGCAAAGGCGCGGATCGCGTCGGCGACATCCTCGTCCGACATCGGTTCGCCGAACTTGCTCTCGGGGCGCGAGAGGCCGGACGGGCTGTCGTAGGGGCCGGGAGGGGTCCAGTCGTCGCCACGGGCGCGCACCGCGCCGACGTGCCAAAGCTGGGGCGCGATAAGCCCTCCGCCCGCGTGCGTCTCGACCACCACCCGCTTCCAGGCGGCCAGTTCTGCGTCACCGTGGAAACGCGGGATGTTGGGGTCATTCAGTGACGCCGGGCGGTTGACGCCTGTGCCCTCGGTGAGAATCAGACCGACCTGGTTTTCGCCGCGCCGACGATAGTAGGCGGCCACTTCCTCGGTCGCCACGCCACCGGGCGAGAACGAGCGGGTCATCGGTGCCATAACGATACGGTTGGGGAGCGTCAGTCCCTTGAGAGCGAAGGGCGAGAAGAGGACGTCGGAGGCCATGCAAGCACCTGTCTGGGTGAAAATTCAAACGCCTGTTTAGCCGCTGAGGGCCTGGACGCCACCGCAGATTTCCTGAAGCCGCAATCAGTAGTGACCGGAAGTTGACGCAGGCGTCATCTTAATTGACTTAGAACCTTCACCCGGTCATCGTAGATTTCATCACACGGCGGGTGCCTTCGACCCGCGACACTGGAGGATGAGCCATGGACGACGGCGCCATCGATCTGAAACGCGCAGCCCGCGAGGCCGCTTACAACATGCCGTTGGCGGATATCGATCCGAGCGATCCCGAGCTCTTCCGCACCGACACCATGTGGCCCTACTTCGAGCGCCTGCGGAAGGAAGACCCGGTTCACTGGTCTGTGTCGCCGGAAGAGGACATCGGCGGCTATTGGTCGATCACCAAGTACAACGACATCATGGCCGTGGACACCAACCATCTGGCCTTTTCCTCTGAACCGGCGATCGTGCTGCCGGACCCGGAGGCCGACTTCACGCTGCCCATGTTCATCGCCATGGACCAGCCGAAGCATGACGAACAGCGCAAGACCGTAAGCCCCGCCGTATCACCGCACAGCCTGATGCAGATGGAACCGATCATCCGCGCGCGGGCCGGCGAGATTCTCGACAGCCTGCCGATCGGCGAGGAGTTCAACTGGGTGGACAAGGTGTCCATCGAGTTGACCACCATGACGCTGGCGACCCTGTTCGACTTCCCCTGGGAGGATCGCCGCAAACTTACGCGCTGGTCCGATGTGGCCACTGCGGCCCCGAACAGTGGCCTGTTCAGTTCCAATGACCCCGAGGTCGCCAAAGCGGAAGGCCGC
>JANORH010000042.1:0-3355 GCA_031415215.1 Alphaproteobacteria bacterium
CCTTGGTCTTCGCGAGCTCCTGGACCCGCTGGTAGATCTCGCGCTTGGGGAGATCGAGGACGGCGGCCACGGGTCGTTCCCAGTCCGCAGACATGGTCAAGCCATATCGCCGCAGGGCCTGTCCTTGCCCGGGACCATCAAACACCACGACGTCGAAACCAGCTGCGGCGTAGGCCGGCGCCGCCATGAAGAACTCTTCCTTGTAGGAGTCGAACCCGCCATGAATCACCAGGGTGTCTCGTGCCTGTCCGCGGGCGCGCATGACCAACGTCGTCAGGTGGCCTGTCTGGAAAGGCACATCGATGCGTTCGATGGGCCAGCCGCTCATGGCCTCATCCCACAGCGGTACATAGCGGGCAATCAGATCTGGACGCTCCGGATCTGCGTCTGTCAGAAAGAATTCTGCGGCATGGTAGTAGCTTGAAGCATGCAAGGCACGCCCATCCCGCTCGGCCCGCTGGCCCAGCAACGTCAGCTCCCGACACCAATCCGCCAGACTGGCAATGCGGGGTGCAACCTCCCAGACCTCGGCCTCATCCATCGTCGGAAGCCAACGATTCAGCTGGTAGTTCAGCGGCACATCCGGGTGAAAGGCACGATAGCCGATCGGGTTCGTTATCTGCGCCTCGGTCGTCTTCATCAGCCGCCTCCCTGAATAAGAACAAGAATACTATTCTTATTTAGTCGGGCGTCAACGGTCACTTCGATGGCGATTTGATGCAGGCGCGCTGTGCCTCGACGTACCCGACCAGAAGAAGGGCCAACCGATCCGCCAGAACATCAATCCCTTCGCCGCTCATCCGTTCTGGATAAAGCCACTCCTGCTGAAGCGTCGCGATGCAGGCTCGCGTTGCGAACGCCATGGCACCGATATCAGCCTCCGGCCTTTCCAGCGCGCAAAACGTGGCCGCGAGATCGGCTGAAAAGTCGGCGATGTTCATCATGACGTGGGCATCGCGGGTGCTCTCGGAGGTGACAGCGTGCATAACCCCCCGGGTGGACAGACCACCTCTCGCGATCAAAAAGAAAACCGCGCGCGCCAAATCGGGAAGCGGCGTCGACTGTGCCTTTGCGATCGCCAGGGCCTCGCTGATCTCGGCGCGCAGACGCGTCATGTAGCGGCTCTGGATGGCGTACAGCACCGCCTTCTTGGACGTGAAACGGGCATAGAATGCGCCGGTCGACAGCTTGGCCCGGCCGCAGATCTGAGCCACCGAGACATCCTCGAACGCCGCCTTTTCCAGCAGGGCGCTGGCCGCGTCCAGGATACGATTATGGGACCGGATGCTGCGTTCCTGTTGAGGCGCGTTGATAAACTGATCGACGTCCACGATCCATCTCATCCGAGACGTCGAGAGATGTCGACGCGTCTGACCTGTAGCTCCAGCGGGGAGCGATAAACAGAACTAAATTCGCTTTCCCATTTTGGTCAGCTCCGTAAGGGCTCCAAGTGGCTGGCCTTGCAGGGTCGGCTTCTATATCCCGAGCACACCACGCGCAGGACCCACACGCCATGCCCGACCCCTTCATCGGCCCGACATCCCAGACCTTCATTTCGCAACGCCTGCGCCTGCACTACGCCGACTGGGGTAACCCCGACGCCCCGCCGCTGATCCTGCTGCATGGCGGGCGCGATCATTGCCGCAACTGGGACTGGGTGGCTCAGGATCTGCGCCGCGACTACCACATCATCGCCCCGGACGTTCGCGGCCACGGCGACAGCGCCTATTCGCCCAGCGGCGACTATTCCATGTCGGCCTTCGTCTATGATCTGGCCCAGTTGATCCACCAGCAGCACCTGGCCCCGGTGCGCATCGTCGCCCACTCCATGGGCGGCGCCATCGCACTCAGATACGCCGGCGCATTCCCCGAAACGGTCTCCAAACTGGTAGCCATCGAGGGCCTGGGCCCCTCCCCCGCCATGATCGCCGAGCGCGCCAACCGCACGCCGATGGAGCGCATCCGCCATTGGGTCAGCGAGACCCGGGCGCTGTCTGGTCGCACGCCCCGCCGCTACGCCTCCATCGACGAGGCGCTGGGCCGCATGCAGGCCGAGAACAAGCACCTGACCCCCGAACAGGCCCGCTACCTCACCGTCCACGGCGTCAGCCAGAATGAGGACGGGACCTACAGCTGGAAGTTCGACAACTACGCCCGCTCATTCTCTCCGGTCGACTTCAGCCCCGCCGAACAGCAACAACTCTGGGCCAACATCACCTGCCCGATCCTGCTGGTGAACGGCAAGGAAAGCTGGGCGTCCAACCCTGAGCAGGACGGCCGCATGGCCCACTTCCAGAACGCCCGGCTGGTGGAATTCGACCGCGCCGGCCACTGGGTCCACCACGACCGTCTGGAGGATTTCCTGACCGAAGTGCGGGCGTTTCTTTAGGGGCGAACCAGCGGTGATCACGCGGGGCAGGATCGGGGTCGCGTCGGCCATCGGCGCTGTCGGACTTGGATTGGCCTATCTGGCGGCGGCCGGCGCGCCCACGCAGTATCTCGCGGTGAACGCCGGGACCTTGATCGTCGGTCTTCTGGCGACTTCCGCCTGGAGGAGGTGGGCCCGGCCAACGGTGACCATGGCGGGTCTCGCTGCGCTCGCAATTGGCCTTGCCCTGCTGGCCACCGCCCTGTCCGGCCACAGTCTCGATGGCATGACGCGTTGGGTGCGGCTCGGGCCACTGACCCTCCAGCCTAGCCTGATCCTGACGCCGCTGCTGGCCGTCCTGTTTTCGAGGGATCGAAGCCTGCTGGCGACCACCGGCGTGATCGCCGCCGCCGCCGCCCTGGCCCTGCAGCCCGATCGGGCTACAGCAGGTGCCCTGACCGCCGGGATGGCGGCGCTGGCCCTCACCAAACCGGATCCCCGGGCCCTGCTAGCCGTGTCCGCCGCGACCATTGCCTTCGCGGTCGCCCTTGTGCGCCCAGACACCCTGCCCGCCCAACCCTTCGTCGAGCGGGTCCTCTTCACCGCGTTCGAAACCCACCTGGCGGCAGGGATCGCGGTCTGGATCGGGGTCAAGTGGCTGCTGATTCCCGCCATCGCGGGCCGTGTCCTGGACCGTGAAAACACCCCCACCTACGCCGTCTTCGGCGCTGTCTGGCTGGGCCTCATCGTCGCCTCGGTGCTGGGCAACTACCCGACGCCAATGGTGGGCTACGGGGCCAGCAGCATCCTCGGCTATGTGCTCGGCCTGGCAGCCCTGCCCGGGCGCCCCCGCAACGCCTCAGGGCAATGAACTCGGGCCAACCATTCCCAAACCCCGTCATCCCGGACGGACGCCCGTGAAAACGGGCGGGAGATCCGGGACCCAGGAGCCCAGCGCACTGCCCTGGGTCCCGGCTCTTCGGCCTG
>JANORH010000043.1:0-3147 GCA_031415215.1 Alphaproteobacteria bacterium
GGCAGGAACAGCGCGGTTCCCGCGACAAGGATGGCGCAGGCCAGATCGGCCACAAGCAGCGGAATGTGGGGCCGATAATAGGAGAGCAGTTTGCGAAGCCGGCGTCCGGCTGCCGCAGAATCTCTAGGGTCGGCATCGACCCGGGTTTGCGATGGCATAGATCTTCATGTCCGGTTGATGGGGGCCTTTCGGTTCGGACATGAAGGTTTTCATCGTGGGCTCCAGCGCCGGACAATCTGACACGATGGAACTATGCCAACCCAATCAGGTCAGCACAACGGCGTCTTTGGAACGGCCAGGACACCGCGCTCGGTCTAATCAGACAACAAAATTCTCTGTCATCCCGGCCGAAGGCCTGCGCAGCAGGCTGAAGCGCCGGGACCCAGGGCGGCGGGCTGGGCTCCTGGGTCCCGGATCTCCGCTCCGCTGCGTCCGGGATGACGGCATTTGAGGCGAATTCCACCCGAGTTCGTTGCCGTCCAGGTTGCCCGCACTCAGGTCTGCGCGGTCAGCACCACGCCCACCAGCACCGCAGTCCAGTGCGTGGCCGCAGCCGCCACCACGTGACCATGCCAGATGGCGCGGGCAAACTTCAGGCGCTTGTTGACGTAGAAGATCACGCCGGTCGAATAGAGCACACCCCCCACCACCAGCAGCAGCATGGCGTACCAGGCCAACGCATCGATCATCGGCTTCAGCGCCACCACCACCAGCCAACCCAAGGCGACATAGACGGCCACCCACAGCTTGCGCCCTACCTTGGGCAGGAACAGCTTGCCCAGCGCGCCCAGCCCGGCAATCGACCAAACCGCAATGGTCATCCCCCACGCCCACCGACCGGATAGCGCCAGCGTCGTGAACGGCGTGTAGGAGGCCGCAATCATCAGGAAGATGCCCGCGTGATCCAGCCGCCGCAGGGTCGGGCGATACTGCGGCTTGGCAAAATTATACGCCGTCGAAAACGCCAGCATCGCCACCACGCCCGCCGCATAGATCGACACGCCCACCACCTGGGTGATCGACCCGGCCCGCACCGCCAGCGTCAGCAGCACAATCCCGCCCACCAGCGCCAGCGTCAGCCCGACAATATGCACCACCAGATCGGCACACTTGGCCGCCGGGGTGGGATAGTGGCGCGGCGGTTTCGAGGGCAGGTCAACGAGGCTCATGACCCCATCATATCGCGCCTGCGTGACGGACGTAAGGCGCCGGACGCCGTCAGTCTCTTGGCGACATTGGCCGGGCGGGATTGCCAACCACCGTGACACCGTCAGCGACATCGCGCAGCACTACCGCGCCCGCACCCACCGTGGCGCCGCGACCGATCCTGACCCCGCCCTTGATCGTGGCCCCGATGCCGATAAAGGCCCCGTCGCAGACCGTGACATGTCCGGCCAGATGCGCGCCGGGCGCGATGTTGACGCCGTCCTCAAGGACGTTGTCGTGGTCGACCGTACAAGCGGTATTGAGCGAACAGTAACGCCCCACCGCAGCGTCCATCTGCACGATGACTCCCGCCGAGATCACACTGCCTGCGCCGATGGTGGCGGTCGCCGAGATCACAGCGGCGGGATGGATGACGGTGGCCACCGTCCCGCCGCGCGCCATCACCGCCTCGCTGAGCGCACGACGACGCTCGCCCCCCACACCCACAATGATGTCGTGCGCCGCCAGAAACACCGGATCCGCCAGCAAGGTCTCGTCGCCAAGGCATGGCAGGTCAGTCTTCAGGTTTGCCGCCTCAGGTGCCAGTTGCACCACGCCCGCGACCTTGCGCCCCCCAGCCGCGCAGGCATCCAGGATGATCCGGGGCAGCGTACTGGCGTCGGCGGCGATGAGGGCGAGGGGGTTTGCAGATTCGGTAGAATGGAGGCGGGACTGATTAGCGGGCAGGTCGGCGAAGTCTTGCATGAATGGAGTGGAACATAACAGGAACTCCAGAGTCAAATCTTTTCACACATCACTGGGCGGCAAGGCAGGTGAGCAAAGAGTATACGATAGCGATCCCGGCGGACGGCTCTGACCCCGAGGATCGCCCCGTCTCACAGGCCGCCCTGGAGCGGGCCCAGATGGGCCGACGCATCCGCAAACTGCGCACCTCGCTCGGTCTCAGCCAGACCGCGTTCGCCGAACGCTACGGGATTCCAGTCGCCAACATCCGCCAGTACGAAATCGGTCGCATCATGCCCCCGCCCGCGGTGCAATCGTTCCTGAGGGTCATCGCCACAGAGCCCGAACGGGCGGCGGCGGCCCTGGCGCGGTGAGGGGGTAGCGTGGATCCGCGTTGCCGTTTTGACTGAAGGCTGGACTTCGAGGTTGAGAACGACGAGGCGCAATAACCTGTCCCTCCATTTCTCGCTATTTCCTCGATCCACTCGCTCCGACTTCGCGTCCCAGGGCTTGGATGGCCTACCTCAATTACCCGATGCCCCGGGTTTCCGGAGATAAGTTCTTCCCGAGCTCGTCAGTGGACTTTCAGGAAGGCTCGCAGGGCAACTTGACCTTCCGAACTACCCAATGCTGCGCCGTGGTCGCCCGGAGTGCTGCGGTAGGTGACCTTGACGCCCTGGGCTGCCAGCTTTTTCGCAAGCTGCTCCATGTTGTGCTGCTTGATCGTCTTATCATCCACGCTCGACAGCAACAGGACAGGTGTTCTGGCTGCCAGCACGTAGCCAAAGTAATCGAACGCCTTGAGTTCTGGATCGATCTTGAGCCTGACAAACGGCCTAGCGAGGAGGGGGATGAAATCCCTGCCAATCGCCGCGTAATCAGTGGCGCTGCCCTCAATCATCAAACCTGAAAACCCGCCGATCCGCGACATCGACGCAGCCATGCTGCCGCCAAACGAAAACCCATAGGCATAGACGGGATCATTGCCGATCCAGCCCCTGGTTCTGAACTCGGTAACCAGTTGCGGCCCTACTGCAACCATCGCCGGGATCGAGGCCGGGACCGTGGTGCCGCCGCGCCCGGGATAATCGTAGAGAATGATGTCTGCATTCGACACGGCGGCCAGATTGGCTGCGGCCCGGGATGACCCGGCGGAATCGACAAACCCGCCGTTACCCCCACTGTAGATGATCGTGGAATTACTGCGCTGATTGTCGAGAAATACCGCACGTACCCGCCCAAGGCCCGGCAGTTCAA
>JANORH010000044.1:0-7928 GCA_031415215.1 Alphaproteobacteria bacterium
CTATTTCTCCGAAATCCTGGTGCCGACCGAGGACGTGGTGGAAATCCGTCGCGGCCGGAAAGTCAACTCCGAGCGCAAGTTCTTCCCGGGCTACGTGCTGGTGAAGATGGAGCTGTCGGACGAGGCCTATCACCTGATCAAGAACACCCCGAAGGTCACGGGCTTCCTGGGGTCAGGCTCCAAGCCGATCCCGGTCTCTGACAAGGAGGTCTCCCGCATCATCGGTGCCATCGAAGAGGGTGTTGAGCGGCCCAAGCCGACCATCTCGTTCGAGATCGGCGAAACGGTACGCGTCACCGATGGCCCCTTCGCCAGCTTCAACGGCTCGGTGGAACAGGTCGACGAAGAGCGCACACGCCTGCGCGTTACCGTCTCGATCTTTGGACGCGCGACGCCTGTCGAGCTGGAATACAGTCAGGTCGAGAAAGTCAGCTAAAGCGGGTCTGTGGGCCCGGTGGCTGAGGATATTGCTGTAACGCGAACAAACCTGCTTCGTGAATTCCGAAGCGGACAGGGAGCGACCGAAATCCTGGCGATGGAAGCGGTACGCGTGCTTGGCGCGACCTTTCCGACGCCGACGCGTGTTCGAGACCTGGAAAACGACGAGTTGCTGGCGGAGTTGCTGCAGAGCTCCCCGGTTTTCCCGGTCTGGCTGGAGCGCATGATGACAGCGGCTCGCAGGAGCCTGCTGTTCTCCGCCCCGGAGGAGGCGCTGATTGCGCTCAAATCCTGGATTGCGATCCAGTGCCACCTCAACGAGCACGCCTGGGCCGAGGATGCGGCGGAGACCCGGATGGTCGAGGCCCTCGCCGCAGGCCTTGACGATCTGACGCCGGACCAGGTTATCTCGCTGGCCTGCTACCGGCCGCTGGCGCAACTGCCGGGTGCCGATGCCCTGCTGACGAAGGGGTGGACAGGGCCGGTGCAGGCGGTGCTTCGGGAGCAAATCGCCGACGTTCGCGAGGAACAGGCCATCGCAGCCGCGCTTCCAACCCTGACTCCGGTGCTCGGCACCGTGTCCCAGGCGGTGCAATCGCAGTACGAAGCCAATCCCTATCCGCGTTGGCGACGTGCAGGTCCAGGCGCCTTTCAGGGCGAAGTTGCGGGGCACCCCCTGCCGAAAAACCCGACCGTGTTCATTGCCGGGTGCGGTACGGGCCGCCATGCGATCCTGGCGACCATAATGTTACAGGCCAGCCACACCCTTGCTGTCGATCTCAGCCGCACCAGCCTGGCCTATGCCGAGCGCAAGACCCGTGAACTGGGCCTGACCGATCGCATCACCTATGCGCAGGCCGACCTGCTGGAGCTTGGCGACAGCGTGGGTCCGTTCGACATCGTTCAGTCCGCCGGTGTTCTGCATCACCTGAACGATCCCTTCGAAGGTGCTCGTGCCGTTTGCCGTCTGGCCAAGCCCGGCGGCTTTGTGGCGCTAGGGCTCTACAGCGCGTTGGCGCGAGAGCATCTTAAACCCGGCAAGGCGCTTGGCAGGTCCTTCACGCCGCAGACCGTGCGCGAGTTTCGCCAGGCCATCATCGAGCGGCCACAGAATGACCCGGTGCGCGTGCCGGCCGTCGCGTCGCGGGATTTCTACGCCACCAGTGGATGTCGCGACCTACTGATGCATGTGCAGGAGCACGAGCTCAATTTCGACGATCTGCGCCGCATGCTTGAGGAGAATGACCTTACGTTCCTTGGCTTCCTTCAGTTCTCGTTCGCAGACACGCGCAAGGCTTACCGGGCGATGTTCCCCCATGATCCGATGGGGTTGGATATCGATTCCTGGGAGAGGTTCGAGATCATGCGACCGGCCACCTTCCGTCGCATGTATCAGTTCTGGGCGCAGAAGAAGGGCTAACCCTGCGGTTGCTCGCGACGGACAATACTGTTACACGCGCCCGCTTCGCACGGTCCGCCCTGTTCGGGATTGCCTTGCGACTGTCACGACCGTGACATCAAATCCGTGGGAGGGGGCGGCCACCGTAACCCCGCACCACGGCTCAACCCGGCTCTTCAGGAGCCATGAGGAGTAAAGATGGCCAAGAAAATCTTGGGCTATATTAAATTGCAGGTGCCTGCGGGCTCCGCCACCCCTTCGCCACCCATCGGGCCGGCGCTGGGTCAGCGCGGCGTCAACATCATGGGCTTCTGCAAGGAGTTCAACGCCCGCACCGAAAAGGAAGCCAAGGGTACGCCCCTGCCGACCGTGATCACGGTCTACCAGGACAAGTCGTTCACCTTCGTGACCAAGACCCCGCCCGCCAGCTTCTTCATCAAGCAGGCCATGGGTTTGAAGTCCGGCTCGAAGCTTCCCGGTCGCGATGTGGTCGGCAAGATAACCCGCGCCCAGCTGATCGAGATCGCCGAAAAGAAAATGAAGGACCTCAACGCCAACGACGTTGCGGCCGCCGCCAAAATCATCGAGGGCTCCGCGCTTTCGATGGGCCTGCAGATCGTGGAGGCCTAGGCCTATGAGCAAGCAAGCAAAACGCGCCAAGACCTGGACCGGTGACACCACCGTCGCCCACGCCGTCGATGCCGCCGTCAAGCTGGTGAAGGCCAACGCCAACGCCAAGTTCGACGAGAGCATCGAAATCGCCGTCAACCTGGGCGTAGATCCCCGTCACGCTGACCAGCAGGTCCGCGGCGTGGTCGCATTGCCTTCCGGCACCGGCCGTGACGTCCGCGTCGCCGTAATCGCCAAGGACGCCAAGGCCGCTGAAGCCACTGCCGCCGGGGCCGACATTGTCGGCGGCGAGGAGCTCGTCGAGCGCATCCAGGGCGGTTTCATGGAATTCGACCGCGTGATCGCCACGCCGGACATGATGGCCCTGGTGGGGCGGCTGGGTAAGGTGCTGGGCCCGCGCGGCCTGATGCCGAACCCGCGTGTCGGCACCGTGACGCCCAACGTGGCGCAAGCCGTGAAGGACGCCAAGGGCGGCTCGATCGAGTTCCGCACCGAAAAGACCGGCATCATCCACGCCGGTATCGGCAAGGCAAGTTTCACCGACGAAGCGCTGCTGATCAACGTCAGGGCGATGGTCGATGCGCTGAACAAGGCCAAGCCGTCGGGTGCCAAGGGCACCTACATCAAGAAAATCAGCCTGTCCTCGACCATGGGACCGGGCTTCAAGGTGGATCAGGCTTCGATCAGCGCCTAAGCGCCGACAAGATCCTGCGACCTGAGGGGCGGCGGTGACGTCGCCCCTTTTTCGTATCAAAGCCCCAGCACCGCCTTGGCCATGATGTTGCGTTGGATCTCATTGGTGCCGGCGTAGATCGATCCCGCCCTGTCATTCAGGTACTTCGCCGCGACCGTAAGGCTGTGGTCCGGGCCGACATGACCCTTGTCGCGCGGAACTGGATAACCGGGCACCGCGCCGCCGGGCCGGGCGGCGTGGGCCTGATAGAGGCCGCCGTAGGCTCCCGACGCCTCAAGCGCCAGCTCGGTCAGGCGCTGGCTGAGTTCGGTGCCGACCGTTTTCATCATGGAGGACCGCGCGCCGGGCGCATCGCCCTGGCTCATGTTGGCCAGAATCTGCAGCTCGACCGCCTCCAGCGCCTCGATCTCGATGGACAGGGCGTTCAGCCGGGACATGAACCCGGTCACGTCCGTGATTTGCCCGCCTGTGCCATCCGCCTCCCGCGCCGCCATGCCGCGAATGCGGCCAAGTCGCGTTTTCAGGCCGGGCGTCGAGACCCCGCCGCCGCGCTCGAACTCCATCAGATACTTGGCGACCGTCCAGCCTTCGCCGACCCTGCCCACCACATTGGCCTTGGGCACGCGCACGTCGGTGAAGAACACGTCGTTCTGGATGTGCTCGCCCGACAGCATGATGATGGGCCGGACCTCTACGCCGGGCGTCGTCATGTCGATCAGCAGAAAGGTAATGCCCTGCTGACGGATCGCCTCCTGGCCGGTTCGCACGAGGCAAAAGATCCAGTTGGCGACGTTGGCGTGGGTCGTCCAGAGTTTGTGGCCGCTACAGACGAAGTCGTCGCCGTCCGACCTCGCGCCCATCTGCAATGACGCGAGGTCGGAGCCGAAGCCCGGTTCCGAATAGCCCTGGCACCATAGATGCTCGCCGGTCAGCATGCGGGGTAGATAGTGGGCTTTTTGTTCCGGCGTGCCGTGGCCGATCAGCACCGGGCCGCACATGCCTATGCCCATGGGTGACAGGGGCGGGGCCCCGGCGGCGGCCAGCTCGCTTGCAAAAATATAGCGCTCGGCTGCCGTCCAGCCGCAGCCACCGTATTCCACTGGCCATGCGGGCGCAGCCCAGCCCCGGGCGTGCAGTTTAGCTTGCCAGACCATGCTCAGCTCATGAGGTGCATAGACGCTGGTCATCAGGCCTGACTCGCGCCGCATATCGGGGGTAAGCTCGGCGTCGAGGAAGGCTCTCACCTCGCCCCGAAAGGCCAGTTCGGCCGGGCTCCACTGCATCTGCATCGGAATCTCTCCTGATCGCCGCAAAGCCTAGATGCCTTGACGCACCGGCAGTCTCGATTCACATGATCCAATGCCAACCGTCGACCTCGAAGCCATTTCTGTTGATCGTCGATCCGCGTTGGACGCGATGTTTCAGCTCTACACTCATGATTTCTCTGAGTATTGGTCCGGGCAGGATCGTGGAGAACTGTCGGACTCCGGTCAGTTCGATGCATACCCAAAGCTTGAGCGCTATTGGACCGAGCAGGGCCGCTCGGCCTGGTTTATCCGCGCCGGGGGCCATCTCGCCGGGTTCGCCCTGCTGAGCGGCCACAGCCATTCGGGCGAACCGACTGATTACGACGTCGCAGAGTTCTTCGTGGTGCGGAAGCATCGCCGTTCCGGGGTCGGCTTCGAAGCGGCGCGACAGTTGATCGCGCAGCGGCCCGGTCAGTGGGAGATTGCCGTGGTCCGCGCCAACGTCGGCGCGCAGACGTTCTGGCGGCGCGTGGCGGCGGCAGTTTCCCCGGAGGTCTATGAGCAGGACATGGAAGACGGTCGATGGAATGGCATGATCCTGCGGTTCAACGTGGCGTGATGTTCGCCAGACTTGACCCGCCAGCTTCCCGGCTTCACTGACCGGGAAAGGGAGAACGCCACCATGAAACGCGCCGCTATCGTCTCGCCGATCCGCACTGCCGTCGGAAAGTTCCAGGGTGCCCTGTCCAGCATGACCGCCGGAGAGCTGGGGGCCGTGGTGCTGAAGGATCTGGTGGCGCGCACCAAGATCGACCCCGAGCGCATCGACGATGTGATTTTCGCTCAGGGCTACGGCTCGGGCGAGGCACCCTGCATCGCCCGCTGGTCGGCGCTGGCGGCCGGCCTGCCGATCAGCGTGCCGGGCTATCAGCTGGATCGTCGCTGCGGGTCGGGCCTGCAGGCGGTGATTGACGCGGCGATGATGGTCCAGACCGGCGTGGCTGACGTCGTCATCGCCGGCGGCGTCGAGAGCATGAGCAACGTGGAGTACTACACTACCGACATGCGCAGCGGCGCGCGTATGGGTTCGGTGACGATGCATGATCGGCTCACGCGCGGCCGGGTGATGAGCCAGCCGATAGAGCGGTTCGGCGTGATCTCCGGCATGATCGAGACTGCGGACAATCTTGCCCGCGACTACCAGATCAGCCGCGAGGAATGCGACGAATACGCCGCCATGAGCCATCAGCGCGCCACGGCCGCCTGGGCGGCAGGCAAGTTCGACGACGAACTGGTGCCGGTCTCGGTAAAGCAGAAGAAGGGCGACCCGATCATCTTTGATCGGGACGAAGGGTTCCGACCAGACGCCACGGTGGAAACGCTGGGCCAGCTGCGCGCCATCGAAAAGGGCGGCGTGGTCACCGCAGGAAACGCCAGCCAGCAGAATGATGCAGCCTCGGCCTGCCTGGTGGTTTCAGAAGACAAACTTGCCGAGCTCAACCTCGACCCCATGGCCTGGTTCGTCAGCTGGGCGGCAGCGGGATGTGAACCGTCGCGGATGGGCATTGGTCCCGTGCCTGCGGTGGAGCGGCTGTTTGCCCGCACCGGTATGGGCTGGAAGGATATCGACCTGGTGGAATTGAACGAGGCCTTCGCACCGCAGGTGCTGGCTGTGCTGAAGGGTTGGGGCTGGGACGAGCGCGACCGCCTGAACGTCAACGGCTCAGGAATCTCGCTGGGGCATCCTATCGGTGCCACCGGTGGCCGTATCCTGGCCAACCTGCTGCGAGAACTGAAGCGCCGCGACGGCAAGTATGGCCTGGAGACCATGTGCATCGGCGGCGGCCAGGGCATCGCGGCGATCTTCGAGCGGGCTTAGTGGGCAGCGTCATCCGCCAGGGTCATCTGGGCTGCCAGATTCAATGCTACTGGAGGAGTGAATGCCAGATCGGCAAACATCCGCTGCGCTGAGACGCTGAACGGCACGGACAGATCGAGTCCGGATAGAGCCCGCGAGAAGGGCGTTTCATTGTCAGTGGCTTCCACGCTTCCTGTCCACCCCGTGGCCAGTCGGTAACGTTCAATCCACTCGCGATGGGTCATCGCAGGCTCATCGGCGACATTGAATGTGCCGTTTGCGGCTCCGGGGTGGTTCGCGCTGTGAGCCACGGCTGCGGCGACATTGTCGATGAAGCCGTAAGTGGTCGTCCAGTCCAGCCAGGCCTTGGGCGCCTCAAGCACGGGCGACCGCGAGACCATGGGCGCAATCGCCCACCGAAACCGGCGTTGGCGGTCACCTGGGCCGTAGACCATCGGCAACCGGAGGATGGTCCAGTCGCAGGTCATGCCTCGCACCGCGGATTCGATGGGGATCTTGTCGTAGTCGTCCATCCAGCGGTCGGGGGCGTCCTCAGCCCGGGCGATGGCACCGCGATAGGGGAAGCGCGTCGACCTTAGTGGCGCCGTCTCGTCGAGCGGTGAGGGATCAGCCTCGCCGGCTTCGCGCCGGTGCAACAGGCCATAGTTCCGATAGACGTCGCCGGAACTGACCAGGACATAGCGTCGCAGAACGCCTTGCAAGGTCGACATCAGCGGCAGAGTGCTCGCTTCGGCGTGGGCCACCATATCAATGACGGTCTCGATCTTCTGATCCCGCACGACCTGAGCGATATCGCCGGGCTGGTTTCGGTCGACCTGTATGTGACCGCATTCGGCGCCTTCGGGCGCACTGGTCTGCCGCGAGGTCCATAGCGGTTGGTCGCCACGGGCGATAAACGCGCGGACAACCGCTTGGCCGATAGGGCCGCCCCCGCCAATGACCAGAGCGCGCACGTTACGCAGCACGACAGAAATTCATCATGGCGCCAGCCTAACCCCTGTCGCATGTTGGCGACCAGTCAAACGAAACGGAATGGCCGTATGGATCTCAAAGCCACCCGCTACGACATCACCGACGGGATCGCCGTGGTCACCCTGGCGCGACCGAAGCGCCGCAATGCGTGGACCGGGCGGATGCATACCGAGTACCGCTGGATCCTGCGCGAGGTGGATCGGGACCCTGCCGTCCGCGTAATCATCGTGACTGGCGACCCTGAGGGGAATGCCTTCTGTGCCGGGGCCGACTTGCAGGCGCTGGAGGGGCATTCGGCCAAGGGTGGCTACGATGCCGGGACGCCGGAGGATATCGCCGAGCCCGGCTTTGGTGTGGACCCGGCCTTTGACGCGACGTTCGCCTATCATTTCGGCATCGGCAAGCCGGTGATCGCGGCGATCAATGGCGCGGCGGCGGGGATCGGGCTGGTGCTCAGCGCTTTTGCGGACCTGAGGTTCTCAAGCCCCGGCGTGAAGTTCACCGCCGCCCATGGCCGATTCAACTTTCCGGCCGAGTTCGGGCTGTCTTGGGTACTGCCGCGGATCGTGGGGTTGACCCACGCCAACGACATTCTGCTGTCGTCGCGGGTGTTTACGGCGGAGGAAGCGATGGCCATGGGCTTTCTCAACCGCATCGTGCCGGGCGAGC
>JANORH010000045.1:0-2672 GCA_031415215.1 Alphaproteobacteria bacterium
CGATCTCGTCCAGCGCAAAGGCGGCGTGGCAGCAGCAGTAGTCGAACTCGATCCCCTGGCCGATCCGGTTGGGCCCACCCCCCAGGATGATCGCCTTCTTGCGGTCCGACGGGTCGCTTTCGCATTCAGGCACCTGGCCCAGCGCGCCCGTCTCGTAGGTGGAATACATGTAAGGCGTTTCCGCGCGGAACTCGCCGGCGCAGGTATCGATGCGTTTGAACACCGGCCGCACGCCCAGCGCACGCCGCTGCGCCCGCGTTTCGGTCTCGGTCGAGTGGGTCAGCTTGGCCAGGCGGGCATCCGAGAATCCCTGGGCCTTCAGCTTGCGGAAGGCCTGGGCATCGGTGGGCAGACCCTGGGTGCGAACCCGGGCCTCTTCCTGCACCAGGGTCTCGATCTGCCGCAGGAACCAGGGCTCGTAGGAACAGGCCGCGCGAATGTCCTCGCAGGACAGCCCGGCCCGGAATGCCTGGGCGATCACCAACAGCCGGTCCGGCGTCGGCGTGGCCAGTGCCCGCAGGATGGCGGCCCGACCCGTCTCGGGGTCATCAGCGCCCGGGATGATCATCTCGTCCAGCCCGGTGAGCCCGGTTTCCAGGCCGCGCAGGGCTTTTTGCAGGCTTTCGGCAAACGTGCGGCCGATGGCCATGACTTCGCCCACCGACTTCATCGAGGTGGTCAGGTAGGGTTCCGCGCCGGGATACTTTTCAAACGCAAAGCGGGGGATCTTGGTGACGACGTAGTCGATACTGGGCTCGAACGAGGCCGGGGTCGCTCCGGTGATGTCGTTCATCAGCTCATCCAGCATGTAGCCCACGGCGAGGCGCGCGGCGACCTTGGCGATGGGGAAGCCGGTGGCCTTGGACGCCAGCGCTGACGAGCGCGACACCCGCGGGTTCATCTCGATCACCACCATCCGGCCGTCGGCGGGATTGACCGCGAATTGCACATTGGATCCGCCGGTCTCGACGCCGATCTCGCGCAGCACCGCGATCGAGGCGCGGCGCATCCACTGGTATTCCTTGTCGGTCAGCGTCAGAGCGGGTGCCACGGTGATGCTGTCGCCGGTGTGGACGCCCATCGGGTCGATGTTCTCGATGGAACAGACGATGATGCAGTTGTCGGCTTTGTCGCGGACCACCTCCATCTCGTACTCTTTCCAACCGAGCACGCTTTCCTCGATCAGCACTTCGGTGGTGGGCGAGATATCCAGGCCACCTTTCACGATCTCGCGGAATTCTTCCAGATTGTAGGCGATGCCGCCGCCGGTTCCGGCCAAGGTGAACGAGGGTCGCACAATAGCCGGCAGACCCACGAACTCCAGGCCCTCCAGGGCCTCTTCCATGGAGTGCGCCGCCTTGGACTTCGGGCTTTCCAGACCGATCTTGTCCATGGCGTTGCGGAACTTCTGGCGGTCTTCGGCCTTGTCGATCACCTCGGCGTTGGCCCCGATCATCTCGACACCGTACCGGGCCAATGCACCGGAGGCTTCCAGCGCCAGCGCCGTGTTCAGCGCGGTCTGGCCGCCCATGGTCGGCAACAGGGCGTCGGGGCGTTCTTTGGCGATGATCTTCTCGACCATCTCCGGGGTGATCGGCTCGATGTAGGTGGCGTCGGCGACATCCGGATCGGTCATGATCGTCGCCGGGTTCGAATTGACCAGGATGATCCGATAGCCCTCGGCGCGCAGGGCCTTGCAGGCCTGGACGCCAGAGTAGTCGAACTCACAGGCCTGACCGATAACGATCGGGCCGGCGCCAATGATCAGGATAGAGGAGATATCGGTACGTTTGGGCATCTCGTCTCGCGCGCAAGGTTCGGCGGACGCGTGGCGTCGCCGCTTTGGTCAGAACTTCAGGTTAAGCGGGCGGTTTAGAGAGGCGGGCCTGACTCCGCAAGCACCCTCGCGAGACGTGGTGGCTGCTGGGCTGTCCGTACGGGAATACTTGCGTCTTGGCGCGGAGCGGGGCAGCTTTGCCACTCAACGTTCGCCTAGTCGCGACACAACCATAGGGACTACCTTGGCAGCCGCCGCCACAACCCCGGAAATTCTCGCCTCGCTCATGACCCGGATCGCCTCCGGGGAGCGTGAGGCCCTGCGACAATTATACCAGGCCACCTCATCGAAGCTATTTGGCGTCTGCCTGCGTATCCTCTCGGACCGCGAGGAGAGCGAGGACGTTTTGCAGGATGTATTTGTCACAATCTGGCGACGAGCCGACAGGTTCGATGTCACCCGCGCCAGCGTGATGACCTGGTTGTCCACGATCGCCCGAAACCGGTCGATTGACCGTCTTCGTGCCCGCGGACCGCTGGCTTATGCCGGCACGATTGACGGGCTCGAAATCCCGGACGGAGCCGATAGTGCGGAAACGCTGCTGTCGGCTGCGGACGACCGCAACAAACTGCAGGGGTTTCTGTCGGAACTTGACGACCGCACCAAGATGGTAATCCGTACCGCCTTTTTCGAAGGCGTTACGTACGAGACCCTGGCGCGCAACATGGATGCGCCCCTGGGGACGGTGAAGAGTTGGATTCGTCGGGGACTGGCGAAACTAAAAGGATGCCTCCAATCATGAGTGAAGCCCCGGACCTTTCCGAAGCCGAAGCCTTTGCCGCCGAGCACGCCCTGGGTGTGCTGGATGCGCGCGACCGCGCCGAAGCCGAGACCC
>JANORH010000046.1:0-14704 GCA_031415215.1 Alphaproteobacteria bacterium
GGGGCGACGGCCTTACCCGTCGCGTCGACGGTCTTGGCAGCGTTGCCCTTGCAGGCTCCAACGCAGACGATCCGCTGACCTTTGACGCCGACATCGCCGCGAACCGGCGCTCCGCCGGTGCCGTCGTAGAGAAAGCCGCCCTGGATGATCAGGTCGTAAGCGGGCGTCGCAGCCGAGACAGCCAGACTGGCCAACGACAGGGCGGCCCCCAGCAGTACAGAACGCAGCATCGCAGTCACTCTCCGGACATCAGAACCTTACGACGAATACACCTGACAATCGCCCCGGTGTCTGGCCTTTTCCCGACAAATGGGGACTTTCGGAATGTCACAGGGGTTCGACGCGGCCGCTGCCACGGCGGCCTATCTGGCGACCGTGTCGCCGGCGGCTCACGCCAAGGCTCAGGCCTATACGCAAGGTGGTCACTGGCTGTTGTTGTGGGGCGCGCTGGTCGGTGTCGCTGTCGCCTGGCTGGTGTTGCGATCCGGTATCCTGACCCGGATCACCGCGGGACTGGGGGCGACGCGTCCGAGACCCTGGTTGGCGGCGCTGGCCGTCCTGGTGGTCTATGGCCTGATCGAATTTGTGCTGACCCTGCCGTGGAACATCTACGCCAACTGGTGGCGCGAGACCCGGTACGGCCTCACCAGCCAGGCGTTTGGCGGTTGGTTCACCGAACAACTCATGGACCTGGCAATCAGCACCGTTCTGTTTAGCCTGGCCATCGCCGTGCTCTACCGGCTGATCCAGAAAGCGCCCCGCACCTGGTGGATATGGGGCGGTGGCCTGTCGATGGTGGGTATCCTGGCGATTATGGTGCTGGCCCCGGTGTTCATCCTGCCGTTGTTCAACGACTACAAGCCCGCGCCGCCCGGGCCGATGCGCGACGCCGTGGTGGTGATGGCCAAGGCCAACGGCGTGCCGCACGACAAGATCTTCAGCTACGACGGCTCCAAGCAGTCGAACCGCTACACCGCCAATGTGGCCGGCCTGTTCGGCACGGCGCGTATCGCGATGAGCGACACCGTGTTCAAACAAGGCGCTGATCTGGCCGAGGTGAGGGCGGTGGTCGGCCATGAGATGGGCCACTATGTGCGTGCCCATGCGCTCTGGCGGGCGCTGCCGATCGCGATCCTGGCGATGATCGGGTTCTTTTTGATCGACCGGCTGTTTCCGGTGGTTGCCCGACTGACGGGTGCGCGAAACGTCGAGGGTATCGCTGACCCGGCCGGTTTTCCGGTGATGGTGATCATGTTTGCCGTCCTGGGCTTGCTGGCGACGCCGGTGTTCAACTCTGTCACCCGGATCGGCGAGTCCGACGCCGATACGTTCTCGCTGGAACGGATCAATGAACCCGATGGCCTGGCCAAGGCGCTGGTCAAGACCATCGACTATCGCGCGGCTACACCGTCAGCGTTGGAGGAGACATTGTTCTACAGCCACCCGTCGGTGGGCAGTCGCGTGCGCAAAGCCATGGAGTGGAAGGCGAGGCATCTCAAGTAGCCTAGCTCACCCGCGCAGCGGCGGGAGGGGGACCGCGCCCCGGAGAGGGCGTGGTGGAGGGGGCAGGCCGCAGTTGAAGCATATCGGTGCGCGGCAGCGGGTCAGCAGATTTGGCCTGCCCCCTCCACCCCCCGCTCTTCGGGCGAAGCCCTCGGCGGGCGGTCCCCCTCCCGCCATCGCGAGGCGATGGGGGAGGTAAGGGGTTAGCGCTTGCGCACAAACACGGTCCCCGCCGAGTACCCCGCCCCGAACGAGCAGATCAGACCGGTTTCGCCCGCTGCAAAGTCGTCGTTGGCTTTGTGGAAGGCGATGATCGAGCCGGCGGATGAGGTGTTGGCGTATTCGTCCAGGATGATGACGTTTTCGGCGGGCTCGGGATCGCGGCCCAGGACGCGCTTGCCGATCATGACGTTCATGTTGATGTTGGCCTGGTGCAGCCACATGCGCTTCAGAGCGTGGGGATCGATCCCGATGTCGCCGGCGTGCTGGATGATCATCTCGGCCACCATCGGCACCACCTCGCGGAACACCTTGCGGCCTTCCTGGACGAACAGCTTATCCACCGCGCCTTCGCCATCCGGCGCCGCGCGATTGAGGAAGCCGAAGTTGTTGCGGATGTTGTTTGAGAACTGGGTCTTGAGTCGCGTGCCCAGGATGTCCCAACCGCCGGTGGCTTGATCTTTCGCCTCAACGATCACGGCAGTCGCCACATCGCCGAAGATGAAGTGGCTGTCTCGGTCGCGGAAGTTCAGGTGGCCGGAACAGATCTCCGGATTGACCATCAGCACCGCGCGGGTCGAACCCGACGCGATGAAATCGGCAGCGGTCTTGATACCGAAGGTAGCCGAGGAACAGGCCACGTTCATATCGAAGGCGAAGCCGTCGATCCCCAGCGCCTGTTGCACCTCGATGGCCATGGCGGGATAGGCGCGTTGCATATTGGACGCGGCGCAGATCACCGCGCCGATTTCGGAGACCGGCTTGCCCCAGCGCGCGATGGCTTCACGGGCCGCCTCGACCGCCATTTCGGCCAGTACAGAGATTTCGTCGTTAGAGCGTTCGGGGATGTTTGGTGCCATCCATTCGGGGTCGATCAGACCGGACTTGTCCACCACGAACCGCGACTTGATACCCGAGGCCTTCTCGATGAACTCTGCTGAGGATGGGATCAGCGCCTGCACCTCGCCGGCCTCGATTTCGGCGGCGTGGATGGCGTTGAAACGCTCGACGTAGGTGTTGAAGGTCTCGACCAACTCGGCGTTGGAGAGGCTCTGGGGCGGCGTATAGAGTCCCGTGGCAGCGATCACCGCGTCGATCATGAATGTGTCTCCCGGATATTGTGGCGACTGATAGCACGACCGTGGCAGGCGTCACGGCCATAGTCGCCCGGGGCTTTTCCTTGACCCGGGCCAGACTGCCGCTCACGTTCGGTGCCATAACTGACCGGGGGGTGTCGGGCGTGGACAAATCGTACTTCATCCAGCTGGCCGCCTCGATGGCGGCGGTGGCAGCGTTGGTAGGGCTGGCAGCTTGGGTGGGGATTTCCAGACCGGGCGGTCCGCTGGATGTCGAGCGAGTGCGCGCAATACTGGCTGTTGAGTTTCCAGGCCGGGCTCTGGACGCTATCTGGGTGGCGACCGATGGTTCGGGTGCCCTGGCGCGCTCGGGCGGCATGGCGCTGGTACTCTGCCCGATAGGTGATGGCTTTGCGGCGCGCCAGATACCGTGGGCGCAGGCCGTGTCTTCCAGCTTCCGGAATGGTCAGCTTCGCATCGACCTGGCTGACATCGCCGCGCCGGTCGCCACGATTGCCTTGCCCTCATGGCCGCCCACGGACCTGGCCGCGTGAAGGGCTTCGATCCGGTTCAGATGGCGACGCCGCTGTTCATCATCACGATCATCCTGGAGATCGTGCTGGCGCGATTTGGCAAGGTGAAGGCGAACTATGAGACGAAGGACACGGCCGTGTCGCTGGGCATGGGGCTGTTTTCAGGCGTCGCAGGCCTGTTGACGGCTGGCGTGGCGGCGGCTGCGGCGATCTGGGTCTATCAGTATCGCCTGTTCGACATTCCGATGACAGCGATCTGGGCCTGGGTGGCGCTTATCCTGCTGGAGGACCTGACCTACTACTGGTTCCATCGTCTGAGCCATGAGCGTCGGTTCTGGTGGGCGGCGCATGTCAATCACCACACCTCCCAGCACTACAATCTGTCGACGGCGCTCAGGCAAACCTGGACCGGGGGTCTGGCCGGCACCTGGGCGCTGTGGCTGCCGCTGGCGTTTCTGGGCTTTCCGCCGGTGATGATCGCCATCCAGAAGGGGATCAGCCTAGTCTATCAGTACTGGATCCATACCGAGGCGATCCGGCGACTGCCTGTGTGGTTCGAAGCGGTATTCAATACGCCGTCGCACCACCGGGTGCATCATGCGCGCAATCCACGCTACCTCGACAGCAATTACGCCGGCATCCTGATTGTCTGGGACAAGCTGTTCGGGACTTTTCAGCCCGAGCTCGAAGAGGAGCCGTGCCGCTACGGGATCGTCAGGAACCTGGCGACGTTCAACATCCTGCGGGTGGCGTTTCATGAGTGGATCGGCATGGCGGCCGACGTTGTGCGCCATCCCCGCCATGCCCTGGGGTATGTGTTCGGTCGACCGGGCTGGAGCCATGACGGCAGCCGCGACACGAGTGCGACGTTGAAGGCTGCTTGGGTCAAGGGGCGGCAAGAAGATGGCTCAGGCAGGTAGTTGTCCCCGTCTGTCCACCGCACATTCCCAACTTCAGCTCGTCATCCTCGGTCAAGGCGCGTAGCGACGCCGTGCCGGGGACCCATAAACGCAGGCGTTCCAGAAGCGAGCCCAGCGGGTACGTTTCAGTCAAATTCGTCCAGCGTCGGCGTTTATGGATTATCCGGACAAGAGCCGGGTAATGACGAGCAAAATTGTTGAATTTGGCCCACCATTCGGCACTCTAAACAAACCCCGACGCCATCGCCTGAACGGCGGCTGCGGTTTCGGCATTGGCCGGGAAGAAGGTCTCCAGCGTCAGCTCCGCCAGCGTGACTTCGGTCGCTGTGCCAAAGACCGTGGTGGTGGCCAGAAACGACAGCAATTTGTCGCCGACATGGATTTCCAGCGGCATAGCGATGCCGTCCAGTGGTGCGCTGCGCGATGGTCGCGATGGGCGGGGCGAGGTGGGAAATGTGCGCAATTCGGCCAGCAGGGCGGTCAGACCGACATCTGCGGTGATGTCGACCTCGCGGCGCAGGCGATCCAGAATATAGGTCCGCCAGGCGTCAAGGTTGACGATCCTGGGCGCCAATCCGCGTGGGTGAAGCGACAGCCTCAAGACGTTGATTGGGCCAGTTAGCAGGTCCGCATCAGCCCCGGCCATCAGCGGCGCGACAGCGCGATTGGCCGCCACCAGATTCCAGCCACGATCCACAGCCAGCGCCGGGAACGGTTCATGCCCGGTCAGGATGAGGTCCACGGCCTTACGCGCCGCCGCCAACGCGGGGTGGTCCAGATCGCGCTGCGGAAACACCGGTGCAAAACCGGCGGCGACCAACAGGGTGTTCCTCTCCCGGAGGGGTACCTCCAGCCGTTCGGCGAGACGCAGCACCATGTCACGGCTGGGCGATGCGCGGCCCGTCTCCATGAAACTCAGGTGGCGGGTCGAGATGTCGGCGTCGAGCGCCAGGTCGAGCTGGCTGAGATGGCGGCGCTGGCGCCAGGTACGCAGGTGGTCGCCGACGGTGCTGGCGGAGAGGCTCATGTCGCGAACCCTATCGAAGCGTGGGGATCGTTTCCATTACGTTCGAGGTAAGACTAATCGCGCAGCAACGGCAAACTCAATCCGGAAACCGGGCGTGCGCCCAGGATCTCACGCCGAAACCGGAACAGCTCTGCAGGACGCCCACCCGTCTCGGCATCCAGTCGGCCCAGGCCCTCGACCAGTTCTGCCCGTTCGAGCGCGCGGCGGAAGTTCTGCTTGTGCAGCGGCACGCCGGCAATGGCCTCTACAGTTCGCTGAAGCGCCGACAAGGTGAAGGCGTCCGGCATCAACTCGAACACCACAGGCCGATACTTCAGCTTGCCGCGCAGCCGACCCAGCGCGGTGGCCAGGATGCGGCGGTGATCGGAAATCATCGCCTCGCCGACGGCGGCAAGCAAGGCGTCGGAGCGGGACGGGGCCGTCTCGGCCCGGTCGCGGGCGGCTTCCTGAACCAGCCCGGCCTCGTAGAGCAACTCATAGCGTTCCAGCACGCGTTCCTCGTTCCAGGGCGCGTCATCCAGGGCAAACAGCAACCGGGCGCGGGCCAGACGCTGGGCGTCGCCGCCGCTCCAGGTGCGTAGGGCGACCTCGATGGGGCCGAGGGCCGGGGGTTGGCCCGTGCGCCAGTCCTCCCACGGAAAGATCCGTGACCAGGGCCGCCACTCGCTGCCGGCGAAGCGGGTGTCGACGGCGGCGGGGGCTAGCGCAAGGTAGCCGATGGAGATCACGCGGGCGGCTGCGTCGCCGTCGCCAAGGTCGGCCAGCGGGGCGTCGCGGCCCTTGTCGCCGAAGGTGTAGAGCTGCTCGACATAACCCAGATCAAAGCGGGTCTGCTCAGTCACAAAGGCCCTGAGCGCCAGTTCGAAGGTGCGGTGGCCATCCGGGTCAAACGGGCCGAAGGGCAGGCCGGTCAGCTGGCCACTGCCGGTTTTCTGGCGCACGGTCAGGGCGGCGGCCTCGCCGTCCTTGATGGCCACCACCACCGCTGACAGCCCGATGACGAGGGAGCTGTTCATTGGGGCGAAACGGGCTGGCTGAGGGGATGATGTCCAGCGGCCACCGAAAGGGTTTCGAACCGTCTCAGATAGAGCGCCTGGGCCTCGCCGGCCGATTGGGGGAAGATATTCAGGCTGTAGCCAGCGGGCGGCGCATCAAAGAACTCCAGTGCTTCTTTATGCCCGAAGCCGGCCAGTTGTGTGGCTTCGAAATAGGCGCAGGCTCTGTCGGCCGTCTTGATCAGCCGCTTGATCGCCAGGGGTGTTTTCGCGGGCAAGCCAAAGCGCGTGTGAATGGCGTTCTCGAGCCGAGCTTCGAAGAGTTTGTAGTCATAGCCCAGTGCGGCCTTGAAGGGTGAGATCATGTCGCCGATCACATACTCCGAAGCATCGTGCAGCAGCGCAGCGAGGCGCCAACGTGGGTCAATGTCGGGCTGGATGTGCGCCACGATCTCTTCCACAACGACCGAGTGCTGGGCGACGGAAAAGGCATGCTCGCCGGTGGTCTGTCCGTTCCAGCGGGCCACCCGCGCCAGGCCATGAGCGATATCCTCGATCTCGATGTCCATGGGCGAAGGATCAAGCAGGTCCAGCCGCCGGCCGGAGAGCATCCGCTGCCAGGCTCGGGGCGTCTCGGCCCGGCTATGCAGCCCTTTCCTCAAACGCGCGTTCCCTGCTTTGTCACAAACGTGAACTGACCCAGGACTTGCGAAAGATCAATGGAGGTCCAGTCTGGTGCAGTCCAGAGTTGGACGGAAAAGGGATTTAGATATGAGCTGGTCACGGATCATGGTGCCCTTGTCGGGCGGCAAGGGGGATGCAGAGGCCATCAGCGCCGCCGCGATGCTGGCCGAAGGCTTTGGCGCCGAACTGGCGGGCGTTCACACCCCGGCGGATCTCGCCGACGTCATGCCCTGGATGGGCGAGGGATTTCTGGGCGGCGTTCAGACTGCGGCTCTGGAATCGCTGAAAGATGCGACCTCTGCCGGTGCGGCCAACGCGCGCGCCGCTCTGGCGGCCGTAGCCTATGGAAACAAGCAGTTCGTGCCACTGCAGACCCCGGTCTGGGCGGGATTGTCGGCGGAAAGTCGGCTCTCCGACGTCATCGTTTTCTCCAGCGATGCAGCGCGAGGGCGTGGGCCCCTCGCGGAAGCCTTCCAGCAGATGGTGGCCGATGAGCAGCGGCCGGTGCTGATTGCGCGAGACGGCTTGAAAATAGGCGGCGTCGTGGCCGTCGCGTGGGACGGCGGCAAGGAGGCCTCCCGTGCCGCCAGACTGGCGACGCCCTTGCTGGAGAAGGCCGCCAAGGTGGTGATTATCGCTGCCCCCAAGGCCAGCTCACGTGCCTTTGATCCTGCCCGGTTGCAGGGCTATTACGCTGCGCGCGGTGTGGCTTCGGAGGTGGTGACGCTGGCTGACACCGGCGATGCGGCACCCGCGATCCTGCGAGCTTCCGCCGCTGCCGGGGCCGACATCCTGGTCGCCGGCGCGTTCGGGCACCCGCGACTGCAGGAGTTCATTTTCGGCGGCACCACCCGGACCCTGCTGAACTCTGACGGTCCGTCGTTGTTCTTGTCCCATTAGGCCGACGCCCGCTTTTCAGATGAACTATCAGGAGACGACCCGAATGACTTTGTCGCGAATTGTGATGCGGCTCGCCCGCAACCCCGGCACCGAATTCGCCGGCGGTGACGATCATCGCGGCTATTCGCTCCTTGCGCCGCTTACGCCGGACGGACACCTTGACGAGGCGGCTTACGCAAAGGTTCGCGTCGACTGCAGCGTACGTCGCTTTGCACCCGATTCAGACCCGGTCGACGGCCGCCTGGCTCGTAAAGGTCAGAAGTGGTTTTTTGACTATGACGTCGGTGACACGGCCGACGACGAGCCTGTCCACCGCCTGGGCCAGCATCGCTTCGCCGTTGGCGAGTATGTCACCGTGACGGATGAAGACGGGCGACCGCTTACCTACAAGGTGGTCGAGGTTCAAACCGCGTGAAGGCAGGGGTCAAACCCCGCCGTTTTTGCGGACCAGTTTCTTGACGTCAGGATAGATTTCGCTGCCGTCATCGCTATCCAGTTTGGATTTGACGATGGCGACGGTGATGGGTCCGGTCTTGGGTCCGCCGGCTTCATAGCCCACAAAGCGGTAGCCCGACGGCAAGTCCTCGCCGGTGTATATGAAGGTGGCGCGTAGACCTCGCTTTTCAGGGTTCAGGGCTTCGCCACGCAGCCGCACGTCGCGCCGCATCCGGATGGTGGCGCCGCCGTCACCGGCGTTGATCGTAATCGGGCCCACGCGCACATTGGCGCTGTCATTGGCTTCATCAGCCACAATGTGGATCCCCGGTAGATCGACGCGGGTCTTTCCGTCGCCCGTCTCGGAGACGTGTTTCCCCGTCTTGTCGATCCGCACCGTGACACCGGCCGTTTGCGTGTCTTGCCTGGCGTCGCTGACCGCTTTCTCGACTTCGTCGCTGATCTGGCCCTCAATCTCGGTTTCGAGCGCTTTCTCTGCATCAGCCGCTGGCTTTCCATCAGCCGCTTTGGTTGAGTCACCTGCCTTGGGGACTTGCCGGTTGGCCAGCAGCGTCGTCTCGACGGCTGAAAGTGCGGCATCGGCCCCACTGGCGGTCGAGATCAGTTGCAGGGTGACCTCGGCGCCGTTGGAGGTCACGTAGGTGCAGGACTTGCCGTCGGAGGCGACCGCCGTGCGGCTCAAGTCCCCTTGCGTCTGCGGACAGTCGAGGGCGGCGCGCACCGGCGGGGTGTTTGGCGCGCAGGCGGCGGTGGTCAAAACCAGGCTCGAGGCCGCCAGCAGATAGAGGGTCTTCATGGAAAAGGGCTCCGTCGCATCCGTCGATCAAGATCAACGGTGGTCGGAGCCCTTCCAAAAGGCGAGTGAATTCGTCGTAACGCTAAGGTGTTACGACTGTCCGGGACGCGCCGCGCCTTCGCGACGGGCCAGGAACGCCAGGCGCTCGAAGAGATGAACATCCTGCTCGTTCTTGAGCAGGGCACCGTGCAGCGGCGGGATCAGCTTGGTGGGGTCCTTCTCGGCCAGTGACTCGGCGTCGATATCCTCGACCATGAGGAGCTTGAGCCAATCCAGCAGTTCGGAGGTCGACGGCTTCTTCTTCAGGCCAGGCACCTTGCGCATATCGTAGAAGATCCGCAGCGCCTCGGCGACCAGCTTGTTCTTGATCCCCGGGAAGTGGACGTCGACGATTTGTTGCATCGTGTCGGCGTCGGGGAAGCGGATGTAGTGGAAGAAACAGCGGCGCAGAAAGGCGTCCGGCAGCTCCTTCTCGTTGTTGGAGGTGATGATCACGATAGGACGGATCGCCGCCTTGATCGTCTCATTGGTTTCGTAGACGTAGAACTCCATCCGATCGAGCTCTTGCAGCAAGTCGTTGGGGAATTCGATGTCGGCCTTGTCGATCTCGTCGATCAGCAGGACGGGGCGGCCCTTGTGCTCAAAAGCTTCCCAGAGCTTGCCCTTCTTGATGTAGTTTTTGACGTCTTTCACGCGCTCGTCGCCGAGCTGGCTGTCCCGGAGACGGGTGACGGCGTCGTACTCGTAGAGGCCCATGGTGGCCTTGGTGGTCGACTTGATATGCCAGGTAATCAGTTCGGCGCCGAGCGCCTTGGCGATTTCCTCGGCCAGCACGGTCTTGCCGGTGCCGGGCTCGCCCTTGATCAGCAGGGGTCGCTCCAGAGCGATGGCGGCGTTGACCGCCACCTTGAGGTCTTCAGTGGCGACGTAGTTGTCAGTCCCGGTAAAACGCTGGCTCATCTAGGCTCCCCGCGTGGACGACCTCGTCCACTTTCGAACAGTTGTTTGTCTGGGGGCAACCTATAGGGCCGCGCGCGATGTTCAAGCGGGTTCGCTCAGGGCATTTCGAAATGCCGTGTCAGGAGGCCAGACCTGGCACCTCGCTCGCGAACCCCGCCAATGCACCGCCCATCATCTGCATGACGCCATCCCAGTCCCCGTAGCTGGGTGTGACAAAGACACGGGCCTGCGGGTACCAGGGGTAATGATCGGTGCCGAGGCGCGGCCATGACCCCGGCGTCGAGATCAGCCACACCGGCGCGCCGCTGGACGCTGCAAGGTTGAAGCTGGCGTTGGCGAAGCCCAGCACCAGATCCATGGCGGCACACAGCGCGGCCACGTCATCCAGGTCCTTCTTCAGATCAATGCCGGGGGGCGTCCAGATATCGACCCCGAACTCTTCCTTGGCCTGTGCCATTTCTGCAGAGCAATCGCCGTACTGCAGATTGATGAAGCTGATCCCGGGTGTCTTGAGCACGGGTGCCCATTGGGAGAAGGGCGAGAAATAGCGCTGGCGGGCATCCTTGTTGGTGGCGCTCTTCCAGAGCAGGCCGACCTTGGGGCCGGTCGGCGCTGACTTGAGCACCTTGCGCCAATGGGCGACGCGCTTTGGGTCGGGCTTGAGGTAGCCCTTGTGATCGGGGAACGTCTCCAGCGACCTTCGGAACTCCCGCATCAAACTGCCCATCGGGGTCCACAGGTCGGCGGTGGCGTGATCGGTGTTGGGTGCCGCGCGAAGCGGCCGCGTTGCCCAGACGTGGGTCGTGTGCCAGGTGACTTCTGCCGCAGGGAAGCTGCGCTGGAACAGCGAGACCAGACGGGGCTCGACCGCAATCCGCAGCTTTCCCTCGGGCCCCAGCTTTTCGATGACGTCGGGCAGGACGTTGGCGAACAGGATTTCGTCCCCCAGGCCCTGTTCACCGATCACCAGCAGAGTCTTGCCGGCCAGATCATCGCCGGGTGACCAGCGCGGGCGATCAATGAAGAAGTTGGTGACGTCGGCAAATTGCGGCGACATGCGCGCCTCGTAGTCGTCCCAGCCTTCGCCCAACTGGCTCATGGCCAGCAGGAAGGCGCTGCGCGCCAGCCGCATCATTTCGCGGTCGTCGGCGGTGATGACCCGTTTCAGCGCTTCGTTGCAGTCGTCCAGCGCGCCGATGGCGTCGCCCAGGCCAAGTTTCACCTGGCCCAGGTTGTAGCGCGCCTTGCCGAACTTCGGCGCCAGGCGGATCGACTCGCTGAAAAACGTACCGGCCGTCGCCAGATCGCCGCTTTCAATCAGAATCGTGCCCAGCGTGTTCCAGAGCATATACGCCTCCGGGCGAAGCAAGATCGCGCCCTTTAGAAGGTCGATCGCCTCGTCCCGGCGACCGCGGTCACGGACCACAGAGGCTAGGTTGTTAAGGCCTTCGGGCCGGTCCGGCGCATGGGCGACGTAGTGGCGGAACAACTTCTCTGCCTGCTCGTGCAAACCCATGCGGTAAGCCAGCCGCCCCAAATCGTTGGAGACCTCGGCGTGATCCGGCAGCAACTGCAATGCTGCCTCGTAGGCCTGGATCGAGCTGGGGAAGTCGCCGGCTCGCTCCCGGGCTATCCCAAGGAGATACCAGCCAAAGCCGCTGTGCTCATCTTGTTCCAGCGCTTCGAGGGCCAAACTGCTGCCGGCGATGAAATCTTCCCGATTCAGCGCCTCGACCGCTCGGCGCAGCATCGGTCGGGCCTTCAGAGCCTTCAGTTCTGTCATCGCCTCGTTCAGGCGCGCCAAGGCATCTCGACCGCCCGCTTGACCGACATCGTCGATGGACAGCTTCGCCGGCGTCGGGGCCGTGGCGTTCTGGAGGGCGCGCGCCGAGGTCGCGCCGATAATCGCCTTGCGTGACATAGTTCGGATTCCTCGTAGGGCAGAACCTAGCTGGCGCAATTATGCTTAAGCTCCGGTTAAGCTGGTTCAACCGTCGTGTGTGGATGCAGCTTTACGGGTCGCAAGAGGCCGTTAACCTAGGTGGGGCTAAGGCGTGAGTGCACGCTGAGTTGGCATGCACAAGAATTATAGTCATCCGATTCAAGATCGTGCGGTCGGCTAGACGAAAAGGGAGATGGACTTGCCGCTGAAGTTGTCTCTGAAGCCCGGGGAAAAATTTGTCCTGAACGGGGCCGTGGTCCAGAATGGCGACCGTCGTGCGGTTTTGGTGCTGCAGAACAAGGCGTCGGTCCTTCGCGAGAAAGACATCCTGCAGGAAGTCGACGTCCAGACGCCCGCTCGTCGGATCTATTTCCCGCTGATGATGATGTATCTGGATGAAGCCGGCGCGCAACGTCATTACGACGAGTTCGTCCGCCGGCTGACCGAGTTCATGGGGGTTATCCAGAACGCCTCCATCCTGGCCGATTGCGTCAGCATCTCCAGGCACTGCATGGAGCGTGAGTACTACAAGGCCCTGATGCTATGCCGAAAGCTCATAGACTACGAAGATGAAAGGTTGGGGTATGTCCCTACAGGCTTACCAGCAGGCGGCGACGCGGGCTGAAGGCCCGCGTGACACCGAATATCGCCTCTTCGCCCAGGTCACCCGTGCGCTGATCGAGGCGTCGAAGCTCGATCCGCTAGATGTCGGCGGTCGCGCCGATGCACTGGATTGGAACCGACGTGTCTGGGCCACGTTCGCATCAGACTGCGGGCATCCGGACAACGGGCTGCCCAAGTCGCTTCGGGCCTCGATAATCTCGCTAAGCCTCTGGGTCGGCAGGCACACCAGCCTGGTAATCCGAAGCGGGGAAGAGATCGAGTCGCTGATCGAGATCAATCGCATGATCATGCAGGGCTTGATGATTGGACCTCAGGCCGAAGCCTGACCGCGATGTCTGCCGGAAATCCAAAGGAGCCGTCGTGAACGGCGACCTTCGTCACGTCTGCGTCGAACCGTACCGGCGCTGAATTCAGCGCGCCGGGATCCCGGTTGACCTGCGCCGGGAATTTGCGGGCCGCGCCCCCCGACTTTCGGTGAGCAAACTGCGGCGTCGTGCCTGCTCGGCTTGTTCAGCAAGGAGGCCACGATGGAGCCTGCGCCTGCCGCGCGGCCTCTGTGCACGATACGACGATTTTGCCGATCCCGGCCGGCATTTATTGCCGGTTGGCGCGCAGAGATCGGCAGATATTGCCGGGACAACACGGTCCTAACGAAATTATAACGTATATTATTCAATAGTTTGGAAAGTTTTTGAGAACGCCTTCCGTGGCGCGACTCTTGCTTCCTCCAAGTTAGGCAAAACGCCTCCGACGGTCAGAACGACGGTCGGCCCCCTACGAAATAGGAAGATCACTGTGAATTCAGTCAATACCAACGTGGGCGCTATGATCGCCCTTCAAAGTCTCAATGCCACCAGTGGTGAGTTGGACACCGTCCAATCGCGTATCAACACCGGTCGGAAGGTAGATTCGGCCAAAGATAACGGCGCTGTCTGGGCCATCGCCCAAAACCAGCGTGGCGTCTCCATGGCGCTAAACTCAACCAAGGACTCGCTGCAGCGCAGCCAATCGACCGTGGATGTCGCGCTTTCGGCCGGTGAGACCGTAGCCGATTTGCTGCTGCAGATGAAGGAGAAGGCGTTGGCCGCCGCCGACGCGGGTATCGACGCCACCAGCCGCACGGCGCTCAACGACGACTTCCTGTCGCTGCGCATTCAGATCACTAGGGCGGTGAGCACCGCTGAGTTCAGCGGCGCGAACATGCTGAAGGGTGTGGGTGCCACAACCGTTAGGGCGCTGGCCGACTCGTCCGGTGTCGCAGTCATCACGGTCGCGGCTCAGACCCTGACGATTACGGTGCTTGCCATCGCGACCTCCGCGCTGACGACCAAAACGCTGGCCTCCACGGCCCTTGGCCTTCTTAACACTGCGATCACGAACGTTTCCAGCAAGCTCTCGAAGCTGGGCACCGGGTCCAAGGCTCTCGGGCAGCACCTTACGTTTATCGGCAAATTGCAGGATTCGATCGACGCCGGTGTTGGTAACCTGGTCGACGCCGACCTCGCGAAAGAAAGTGCCAAGCTCCAGGCGCTGCAGACGAAGCAGCAACTGGGCATCCAGGCACTCGCCATCGCCAATCAGTCGTCCTCCATCCTGCTGGGTCTGTTCCGTTAGGTTTCAGTCGCCAGGTGAGCCCCGGTTCACCTGGCGACCGCTTTTGCGCGGTAGGCCGGAATTGCCGGTCTCAGCCGGCAATTTCTGCCGCCTGGCCGCCTGACCCCGGCAATAATTGCCGGGCAACAACAGGCTTAACAGCTATATAACGTCAATAATTCAGTAGTTTAGTACGAATTTAGCGATAGGCATCTCTGGCGCGATCATTGCTGCTGAAAGGGCAGGCAAAACGCCTCTGACGGTCAGAATGACGGTCGGTCCCTGAGAAATAGGTCCAATATGCCCAATTCAGTGAATACCAATGTCGGCGCGCTCGTCGCCCTTCAAAACCTCAACACTACCAACGCCGAACTCTCTGTCACCCAGACCCGGATCAACACCGGCAAGAAGGTGGCCACCGCCAAGGACAACGGCGCTATCTTCGCCATCGCGCAAAACCAGCGCGCCGCCTCCAA
>JANORH010000047.1:0-17016 GCA_031415215.1 Alphaproteobacteria bacterium
GATCCACGGCTGGTCGAAGAACACCTGGGCTGTCGTCGCGAACGAGGGCGCGAGCGCGGTGAAGCTTTCCAGCACGATCGAGCGCGCCTCGTCCCAGGAGAACACCCGGGGCTGTGCCTCATCCAGCGGGCTGTTGCGGTCCCAGTGGTCCAGTACCTTGCGGCCCATCACCTTGGCCTTCAGGCGGTAATAGCGATGGCTGACGCGCTCGTACCCGTCGACGACGGCGGCTTCGAGGGCGGCTACGGCGTCGGCGTCGACCTCATTGGCCAGATGGCGACCGGCGGCGGGTGAGGCGAACTTGCGCCAGCGGTCCTCGACCTGTTTCTCGAAGGCCAGCGTATTGAGCGACAGGGCCAGCGTCGGCGCGCGCTCGGTCAGGGCTTTCGACAACGCCTGGGCGGCAGCCTTGCGGCGTTTCGCGTCCGGGTCGGACATGCGGTTGAGGGTTTCGGCCAGGGTCAGGGTCTCGCCATCAACGCGCGCGCTCAACCCTGCCAGGGTGTCGTCCGTCAGACGTCCCCAGTTGGCGACGGCCGGCGCCTTGTCGATCAGCAGGCGTTCCAGGTCGGCGCTGAGTTCATGGGGTCGCCCCGCGCGGACCCGGCGCAGCCAGGGTGTCCAGCGCCCGGCGGGTGCGTGAGCCTTGAGCGCGGCTTCCAGTTCGGCGTCCTCAAGCTGGTTGATTTCCAGGGTGAAGAACAGGCTCATCTGGGCGATCTGTGACGTTCGGGTGCGCAGGTCACTCTCGAACTTTGACCAGGCCGGATTGTCGCGCTGGGTCGAGGCCGACAGCGAGCCGAAGGCGCCGACGCCCCACATGGCGTTGGTGGCGTCCTCGTAAAGCTGGATCCCCTGATCGATGATGTCGCCCAGCTCAGCCGGGATGGCGCGCGTCGCCAGCATCCGGCCTTCGAATTTAGCCAATTCCCGATTGAGGCGCTCGGACTCCGTCAGATCCGCTTCGATGCGCGGATCCTCACGACTCGCATAGAGGTCGTCCAGCCGCCACTCGGGCAGGCCATCAGTTTTGAAGGGTGCGTTCATGGAACAAACCTACCCTGTTTCGACCAGGTTGTGGGAGGGGCTGAATCCTCTTGTCATGCCTGGGTTACCCCGCCGGAGTGGCCGCCACCGCAGCCTGGGTCTGCCGCGCTCGCGCCAGCGTCAGCAGGTAGGCGCGGATGTTCTCGGCGTCCTGTGGCGACATGTACTTCGCGAAACCGACCATGCCCTTGGATTTCAGCGCCCCGTCGATCACCACCGACTTGAAGTCGGCTTCCGTGCGTAACATCTGTGTCACCCTCAGATCGGCCAGATAGCCGCCGGCGGCGCTGCCGCCGTGGCAGCCGACGCAGTTATCCTGGAACGTCGCAAAGCCGGCCTTGGGATCGCCTCTGGAGGTGACACCGGTCAGGTCGAGTGTCGGCTTTGGTGCGATCTGGTAGTCAGGCGCCACGGCCTTGCCGCCCAGTTTGAAGACCATCAGGCGGCCCGGCATCCGGACCGGATCTCCGTTGAGCGCGCTGGCGAAGGTGGCCCCGGCGCCGCCATAGCCCACCATCAGGGCCACATACTGCTCGCCGTCGAGCTCGTAGGTGGAGGCGGGCGCAACCACGCCGTTCTGGGTCTTGTAGTTCCAGAGCTTGGCGCCGGTCGCGGCGTCGTAGGCTGTGAATCCGCCCGCTGCAGCGCCCTGGAAGACAAGGCCGCCGCCGGTCGACAGGATTCCGGCGTTCCAGAAGTGGGGGTGATCGACCGTCCAGCGGGCCTTCTGGGCGACCGGATCCCAGGCGACCAGTTTGCCTGAGGTGGTCGCTTTGATGGCCGCCATCTGGGCCTTGTCGCTGGGGAGCCCCATAAGCAGCGCGTCGAGGCCCAGATTCACCGCGCCCTGTCGGTGGGTGTAGGTCTTCTGGTCGCCATAGACGCTGGCGGCGACCTGGGCCGGGATGTAGACCAGCCCGGCTTTCGGATTGAATGCCATCGGATGCCAGTTGTGCGACCCGAGGGGGCCCGGTTCGATCAAGGCGGCTTTGCTTTCATAGCGCGCGCCAGCGACCTCGACCGGCCGCCCGGTTTTCAGATCCACCTTGGTGGCCCAGGTGATCGGGGCGAACGGCTCGGCCGAGATCAGCTGGCCGCTGGCCCGGTCGATCACATAGAAAAAGCCGTTCTTGGGGGCCTGCATCAGCACCTTGCGGTCCTGGCCGGCGATCTTCAGGTCGGCCAGCATGATGTGCTGGGTGGCGGTGTAGTCCCAGCTTTCGCCCGGCGTGGTCTGATAGTGCCAGACGTATTCCCCGGTGTCGGGCTTCAGCGCCAGGATCGAGGACAGGAACAGGTTGTCGCCTTTGCCCCCCGAGCGTTTCATGTGGTTCCAAGGGTTCCCGTTGCCGATCCCGAAATACATGATGTCCAGCGCCGGGTCATAGGCCATGGCGTCCCAGGCCGTGCCGCCGCCGCCGCTTTCCTTCCACGCGCCGTCAGACCAGGTGGCGTTGGCTTTTTCTGCCATAACCTTGTCCGAGGCTGCGCCATCTGGCGCACCGGTGGGGTTGGGCACCGTATAGAAACGCCAGACCTGCTTGCCGGTCGCTGCGTCGTAAGCGGTGATGTAGCCACGCACGCCATATTCAGCGCCGCCGTTGCCGATCAGTACCTTGTCCTTCACCACGCGCGGCGCGCCGGTGATGGTGTAGGGTTTGGAGTTGTCGGTGGTTTGCACCGTCCAGGCGACGGTGCCGTCCTTGGCGTTCAGCGCCACCAGCCGACCATCCAGCGTGCCGACATAGACCCGGCCTTTCCAGATCGCGACACCCCGGTTGACCACATCACAACAGGCGTCGAAGCCCTTGGCGCGGTCGACCTTGGGATCCCAGGTCCACAGCTGTTTGCCGGTTTTGGCGTCGAAGGCGAACACCTTGGACCAGGCAGTGGTGGTGTAGAGCACGCCATCCACCATCAGCGGCGTGGCTTCCTGGCCCCGATCGGTGTCGAAGTCCGCAAACCAGGCCAGCCCCAGGTCCTTGACCGTACTGGCGTTGATCTTGTCCAGCGGGCTGTAGCGCTGCTCGTTGTAGTCCTTGCCGTAGGAGAGCCATTCGCTGTTGCCGGCGGCGGCCTCGATGCGCTTGCTGTCTACGTTCCCGGCACCCGGCTTCTGGCAGGCCGCGACGGTAGCAGCCAACGCAAGCGCCAGCCCGATACGGATGAGGTTCATGATCACTCCCGGTGGTCGGCGTCTCCACCCGCGCCGTTCCGCCCCCACTATGGCGCGGTGATCGTCGCGGGCAAGCCTGTTGCGGGGGAAACGGGCATCAAGCCATCGCCGCGACCTGGTAGAGGAAGTCGACGAAGCCCAGCGTGGCGCCGTCCATCCCCATCAGGCCGGGTCGGGCGCTGTCGATCAGGAAGTACTCGTTGGGCGCATGCGCACCCGAGCCGTGACCCAGCCCGAACTGACCAGCGGGCAGGTTGAGCGGGGGGCCGGTAAAGGTGACGCCCGGCCAGCTCCCGGCCAGACGTGGATAGAGCGTCACTGACGTCCCCATCTTCTTGTAGGTGGCCACCTGGGCCCGGGTCAGCGCCGCGTTCTCATCGGTCTGGGTCGGGCCGTAGCCGCCCGTGACCTTCACCTCGACGTCGGTGAAGCCGCGCTTGTCGAGGTGCGCGCGAAGTTTCTGTTTCGTGTCCTCGAAGGTCATGTCGGGCACCAGACGCACCTCCAGCTTGGCGGTCGCCTTGCCCGGAAGGATGGTCTTGCCGCCCGGCCCCTGGTAACCCGCGATCAGGCCCTGGATGTTGACAGTCGGCACGGCCGCCAGCCGCTCCATCGACTGTTCCCAGGTCATGTCGCCGATCCAGCGTTGTACGCCCAACAGACGCTTGGCCGAGGCCTCGTCGGTGCCAGCGGCCGTGGCCGCAATCAGCTCACGTTGGCGCGGGGACAGCGGCCGAACCAGGTCCTGCACGCCGTCGATCACGACCGTGTTGCCATCGGGACTGACCAGCGAAGAGAGCGCCGCCAGCAGCCGCCAGGGCGGGCTGTCGACGCGGGCCTTTTCGCTGGAGTGGATGTCGCCCTTCGGCCCGCGTCCCCAGGTTTCGCCCGAGACGCTCATCTCGAATTCCATCGCCCCCTTGGCACCCAGGTTCAAGACCACTGCGCCCGACGTCGGGTTCTGCGAGGCAAAGGGGATGATGACGCCCACGGTCTTCTTCAGGGCCGCCTGAACATGCGGGGTCGTCACGATCTCGTGGAAGTTCGGCGAGGCGATCTCTTCCTCGCCCTCGGCGATGAGCACCAGATTGACCGGCAGCTTGCGCTTGGCCGCGCGCATCGCAAGCAGCGCCGCCAGAACGACCATCTCCGGCCCCTTCTGGTTGACCGCGCCCCGACCCATGATCACCTTGCCCAGACCAGGCCGGTCCAGCAGACGGGCCTCCAGCGGGTGGCTCTCCCATTCGGTGGGGTCGAACTGCTTCACGTCGTACATGAAGTAGAGCCCGAGCGTCTTCTTCGCCCCGGCGTCATAGGTGGCGAAGACGCCGGGTTTGCCCTTCGAGGGGACGATTTCGGCGTGTTGGAAACCCGCGTCGAGCGCCAGCTTGCGCATGTATTCGGCACCCGCCGGATAGTTGAGGTTCTCCGCCGCAATCGATGGCAGCGCGATCCAGTCCTGCAGGCGCTTCAGCGCCGCATCATGGCCAGCCGCGATGGCGGTCTTGACGTCGGCGTAGGGGTCGCGCGCTGCCAGTCCGAGGTCCGGCACCGCAGCAGCAGCCCCCAATGCGGCAGCACCCGCCAGCATCGCGCGCCGATCCGTAAGCCTGTCCGCCATGTTCGCCCCCGTTTGATCCGGCGGGCAGTCTCCAATGGGGTAGCGTTTGGCGCAAGCGCTACAGCCTGTCCGTTTCAGATGGAATCATCTGAAACGGACAGGCTCGTTTTCATATGTTTGGAGCAAAACGGGCGCTTGAACCGGTATCCACTTCAAGCTGTCGTGCTCACATCTAGACGACAGCGCCCATCGACGTGCGGGCTGGTGTTGCACCGGCTCTCAGGCCCTCGTAGGCCGACGCAAGGCGATCCACGGCGGTGGAGAGGTCTTCCGGGCTAAGCGTGTAGGGCAGTCGGATGAAGCGTTCGAAGGCCCCGTCGACCCCAAACCGTGGACCGGCAGCGATGCGGACGCCGAACCGCTCGGACGTGGCAGCCAGCGCGCTGGACACCGGCGCCGGCAATTCGGCCCAGAGCGACAGGCCACCCTCGGGACGGCGCACCTTCCACTCGGGTAGCCGCGTGTGCAACCGGGCGAGCAGATGGTCACGACGGGTCCGCAGCAGTGCGCGCCGCGCTGCAAGCGGTGCCTCCTCGTCCGACAGCAGTTGGCAACCCGCCAGTTGTTCCAGCAACGGTGAGCCCAGATCGATCGACGCCCTCCGGGGTGCCAGAGCCTGGATGACGGGCGCGTCGGCACGAATCCAGCCCAACCGCAGGCCGCCCCAGAAGCTCTTGCCCATGGACCCCAGCCTGACCAAGCCTTCCGCAGGCTCCGCGAAGGCATAGGGGTCCACCGGGCTGTCCAGCCAGAGATCGGTCATGGTCTCGTCGAGGATCAGGGTGGTACCGGCGCGGGCCGCCGCGTGGCTGAGTGTGGCGCGGGCCTCCGAGGTCATCCAGTGGCCGGTTGGGTTCTGGAAGTCCGAGATCAGATAGGCGACGCGCGCGCCGCTCTGGCGGAACGCAGCCCCCACCCCCTCCAGGTCCCAGCCCTCGGCGTGTAGTCCGACGGGGACCGGCCGGCAGAAGGCGCGCTCGATGGCGTCGATGGCGTGGGGATAGGTCGGGTGGTCGATCACCACCCGGTCGCCCGGCCCGGCCAGCAGCCGCAGCATGAGGGCCAGTCCATGCTGGGCGCCGTTGGTGATCATGATCTGGTCGGCGGTCGTGGGCAGGCCGCGACGGGTGTAGCGCTCGGCCACGGCCTGGCGGAATTCCTGGAGGCCAAGCGTGGCATAGCCGTGCTGGGGCAGGAAGGCCGGCAGCAGGCTCAAGGCGGCTGCATAGGCCTGGTGGATCAACTCACTGGCCGGTGGTGCGGCCGAGGTCATGTCCAGCACGCCTTCAGCGGCCGGGCTGCTGACCAGGATGGTTGCGCCGCGTTCGCCGGGCCCGGCGGGCAGGCGGGTCCGGGCGCCGGCACCCTGACGCCGATCGAGGAAACCCTCGTCCCGAAGTTGGGCGAAGGCGGCGGTGACAGTGGTGCGGCTGATCTCCAGGATGTGGGCCAGTTCACGCTCGCCGGGCAGCACCACGTCCAGCGGCAGGCGGCCGTCGAGGATCAGCAGGCGCAACGCCTCGGCCAGCTGGCGATAGGCGGGACCCGCCCGCTCGCCGCGCCAGGCGCCGAGCAGTCGGATCAGGGATGCAGGACCTAGTCTTCTCGGACTCATGGTGCCACGGTCGCATAACTGGCTCTATTTTCAAGGTCCAGTTGGCGGCATCTGGATCGGCATGATGCCGCGTCGCCTCTTTCAGCTGTTCATTGGCCTGGTGCTTTACGGTGCCTCCATGGCGCTGATGCTGCGCGCCGCCCTGGGGCTTGATCCCTGGGATGTGTTCCATCAGGGACTGGCGACTCAGGTCGGCCTGTCGATCGGCAAGGTTGTCAATCTGGTGGGGCTGGCCGTCCTACTGTTGTGGATTCCGCTGAAGCAACGACCGGGCGTCGGCACCGTGGCCAATGTGATCCTGATCGGTACAGCGATGGATCTGACCCTTTCGGTTTTGCCCCTGATCGAGGGTCTGGGGGTACAGGCCGCCGCCTTGTTGTTGAGCGTCGTCGCCAACGGCCTGGCCGGGGCACTCTACATCGGCGCGGGTCTGGGGCCGGGACCGCGCGACGGACTGATGACCGGGCTAGCGCGGCGGACCGGATTGTCACTGCGGCTGGTGCGCACCGGAATCGAGCTGACAGTGCTGGGCCTCGGCTGGATTCTGGGTGGCACGGTGGGTGTCGGAACCCTGATTTATGCATTCACGATAGGTCCATTGGTGCAAATTTTCCTGCCCATCGTCACTATTTGCGACCCTAAGAGTAACACTCAGTAAACCACGCCGGTTAAGGCCTGACTCAACTCTAGGAAACTCCGCCTTTACCACCGTCCTGTATCAATCAGGGACAAGAACAAGGCCTCGCCAGAAGAGCGAGCGTCCAGTCCGGTGGGTGTTTTCATATGACCAAAACGGTCCTTGTCGTCGATGACGACCCGACGCAGCGCCGCCTGATCCAGGCAGTGCTTGAGCGTGACGGATTTGCGGTCGCCCACGCCCAGAGTGGCGATGAGGCGATCCAGCACCTGACCTCGGGTGCCACAGTCGACGTGGTGCTGCTGGATCTGGTAATGCCCGGCATATCCGGACAGGACTCGCTGATCGAAATGCGGGCCCGCGGCTTCCACCAGCCGGTGATCGTGCTGACCTCGACCGGCGGGATCGACACCGTGGTCAAGGCCATGCAGGCCGGGGCCTGCGACTTCTTCGTCAAGCCTGCCAGCCCGGAACGTATCACCATCTCGATCCGCAACGCGCTCTCGATGGGCGCGTTGAAGGGCGAGGTGGACCGGCTAAAGAAACACGCCACTGGCCGCACCAGTTTCAACGATCTGATCGGGTCGTCGCCCGCCATGACCATGGTCAAGCGTCTGGGCGAGCGGGCGGCGAAATCCTCGATCCCGATCCTGATCACCGGCGAAAGCGGCGTCGGCAAGGAAGTGATCGCGCGCGCCGTGCACGGATCGTCCGAGCGCGCCGGAAAGCCGTTTGTGGCGGTGAACTGCGGCGCTATCCCGGCCAATCTGGTGGAAAGTATCCTGTTCGGCCACGAGAAGGGCAGCTTCACGGGTGCCACCGACAAGCACCTGGGCAAGTTCCAGGAGGCGAACGGCGGCACCTTGTTCCTCGACGAGGTGGGCGAGCTGCCCCTCGACATCCAGGTCAAGCTGCTGCGCGCGCTGCAGGAAAGCGAGATCGACGCCGTCGGCTCCAAGCGTTCCATCAAGGTCGATGTGCGCATCGTGTCGGCCACCAATCGCGACCTGAGCCTGGCCGTAAAAGAAGGCCGGTTCCGCGAGGATCTCTATTACCGCCTCAACGTCTTCCCCATCGAGGCCCCCAGCCTGCGCGAGCGTCGCGAGGACGTACCGGCGCTGGTCGACTGTTTTGTGCGCCGCTTCAATGTGGAGGAGGGCAAGGCCGTCGTGGGTGCCAGCGCCGAGACGCTGGCCTATCTCACGGCATTCGAGTGGCCGGGCAATGTGCGCCAGCTGGAGAACGCGGTCTATCGCGCCATCGTGCTGGCCGACGCCCCCTATCTGCAGCCGCACGACTTCCCGGCGATCTCGGGCGTCGCGGCACCACCGCCCGAACCTCAGGCCATCAGTTTTGCGGCACCGCCATCTGCTGAACCGGGCGCAGCGACGCACGACTCGCCCGTGCAGATCCTCGACGGGCGTGGTCATTTGCGCACCCTGGAGGACATCGAGCGCGACCTGATCCAACTGGCCATCGAGGTCTACGCCGGCCACATGAGCGAGGTCGCCCGCCGTCTGGGCATCGGCCGCTCCACCCTCTATCGCAAGGTGCGCGAACAGGGGCTGGACGGCTTGCTCAAGGGCGAGACTGATAGTGACGCTGCGGACGTCGAAACCATCGCGGCTTGAGGTTGGCCTGAGGGCTTGCGGCGGTCCGCCGCTCACTGCGCGGCGGCGGCTCGCTCTTTATAGCGCTGGCGGGCGCCGGCCAGGATGTTGGGCAGCGAGTAGTTGCCCTCGTGACAGGCGAATTCGTAGAGCGGCGTGTTGCTGCGGGCCATCGTGTACTCGGCCAGCCAGGGTGCCGTGTAGATCGTGGGGTCCACCACCGTATATTGGTACAACAAGGCCGTGTCCGACACGCGTGTATAGCGTTCGATGACCGTGGCGCTGGCCCGCACCAGCAGCGTCGGGAGGGGCCGGATGGCGTCGCGTGCCGGCAGGCCCACGGTTTCGATTACCAGGGTGTCGCCCTCCCACCGGGCGATGGCGTCCCCCAGCGGTGAGGTCCGGGCGAGGTCAGTGGAATGTTCGGCCGCGAGGGGGATGATCCGCAGGTCGGGCCCGTACTCGCTCAGGATGACGACGGTGTTGCGGGTCTGCAGGATCTGGCGCGGGTTGATTTCAGTGACGATCGCGATAGGCGGCTGGCCTTGGCCGACCACGCATCTCTCCCAGTTAGGTCGTTGCTCGGGACCGTCGGTGGGAAACGGTACCTCTGTGCTGTTGCGCAGAGTTGCCTCGATGAAGTTGATCCGTTCCCGGTTGATCGGTGTAACCGGGAGCCGCCCGTCCGCAGGCTGCACGATCTGGCGAGTGCGGCGCTGTCCGCTAACAACGCCCAGGCCGACCTGTTCGGCGCTGTAGCTGAGTTCGGCGACCTCCGGATCCTGTTCGAGGGCTTTTAGAGCGCGGACGTTGGCGGCCAGTTTTCGCGCATAGACCATGGCCTCGGCTTCCGGCAGCACCAAGGGCGGCGCACCTGTAGCGGGGGCTTCCAGCGGCAGGATGAAGTTGGTGTTCCAGACGCCTTGCAGGTCGGGATGCCCATCTGGTGTTCGCGGCACGCGATAAGCCCCCGCTGCATGGACGGCGAAGGCGGCGAGCATGAGGGCGGTGGTCAGTACCCCCAGCGTCAGACCCCTCATGGGGCAGCCCCCGCCACAACGCCAGCATCATGTAACTTCGCGATCTCGGCGCTGCTCATGCCCAACACCTCGGCCAGCACCTCGTCGGTGTGTTCTCCCAGCTTTGGCGCGGGCAGGACCGGGCCGCGCGTGTCCTGTGGGATGGTGCCCATCGCGCCTGGCGCGGGATAGGTCAGGCCGCTGGGATGCTTCACGGCCTCGAACAGCGGGTTGTTCTTGTAGAGCCGGGTGTCATCGAGGGCGGCGTCCAGGGTCTGGTAGCTGCCCCATGTGACACCGCCGGCGTCAAAGGAAGGGGTGAGTTCGCGCGCATCCTTTGCAGCGAAGGCGCGCTCAAATAGCGGGTAGAGGTGGGCGCGGTGGGTAAAACGCAGGCCCTCGTCGGTGGCGAACGAGACGCCGAGGGCGGCCTCGACGGTGGCAACTTCGGCCCCGATGCCGAGCGCCTCGACGGCCTTGCTCCACTGTTTCGGCGTGATCGCCAGCAGCATCAGTTTCTGGCCGTCGCGGGTGGTGAAGTCGCGGCCGAAGGCGCCGAAAACGTCGTTGCCCATGCGAGGCCGCTGGTGGCCGGTCAGCATCGCCTCTGCGGTGAAGCCCATGTTCGCCATTGAGGCAGCGCCGATGTCGGACAGGGGCGCACGGATTTCTCGGCCCCCCTGGCCGCGATGCCGTGCCAGCAGCGCTGAAACCAGGCCGAATGCACAGTAGGCACCGGTCAGCAGGTCCCAGGCCGCCAGCACATGATTTACCGGGCGGTCGTCGTCGGCGGGGCCGGTCATCAGCGGCAGTCCCAGCGCTGAATTGATCGTGTAGTCCATGCCCTGGGATCCATCGGCCCAGCCCATGACGCGGACGCAGATCAGGTCGGCGCGCAGGGCGCTCAGCTTTTCGTAGGAGAGAAACCCGTCGACCGGGAAGTTGGTGACAAACAGGCCGGCGTCGTCGCCGGGCGACGCAGCCAGCCGCTGGGCGATCTCGCGCCCGGCTGGACCGGAGAGATCAAGGGCCACCGATTTCTTACCCTTGTTCAGACCCTCCCAGTACAGGCTGGATCCATTGTCGGCCAGCGGCCAGCGGCGGAAGTCGGGACCGCCACCGATATTGTCGAAACGGATCACCTCCGCGCCCATCTGGGCGAGATACAGCCCACATGTGGGCGCGGCCACAAAGGCCGAGCCCTCGACCACACGAAGGCCTTTCAGAAGATCGTACATGCCAAACTCCGCTCACACCGGCCATCGCCGGGATGGGCGGAATTATCAAGAGTTAAGCGCGCGTATGGCTCTGCGCCTCAGATGCGTTTGCCGGGATTTCCGTCGTCGACGGATGTGGCGGGGATCCAGGCCGCTGGCGGGGTCGCCGCGTCAGAGTAAACGAATCGTGGCTGGAGCGCCGTGACGCGGGCCACGGCCAGATACCCCGCGAAGCCTGTCACGAAGGCCACGCTCGCCAGCATCAAAAAGGGTTTCAGGATCGTCATGGTGCGGGGTGAAGCCTGCGGCGCGTTGGTTACCGAAGACTCAACGAAATGCCACGGTGACGGTTGCCGGCTCACAGCGGCTTGTTTTTGCGAGTTACTCGCATTAGCAGATGTGGCCGCGATCAAAACGCGCCGGGAGACCTGATCGATGACCTTGCTTGCGAACCTGCGCCGCACCTGGCTGGACGTGCATCTGTGGATTGGCGTCGGCCTGCTGGTCGCGCTGGTTCCGTTGAGTGTCACGGGCTCCATCCTGGTCTGGCACGATCAGATCGACCGCACTCTCTATGCCGATAGATACGCGGTCACAGGGGGCATGGTTTCAATGCCGGTCGAGACCTACGCGGTGGTGGCTCAGGCCGCATTCGGCGAGCGAGCGCAATTGACCCAGGTCCGTTTGCCGCAGAAGTCCGGTGACCCGGTGGTGGCGGTCGGGCGGATGCCCGGCCCTCCCGGCCCCGGCGGGCGTCCCCGCAGCCTGAACGCCTGGATTGATCCGCCCACGGCCAGGGTGCTTGACACCGCTGAGGTGGCCAACGGCTTCAGCATGGTGATGCACCGGGTCCACGGGTCGCTACTGATCCCCGAGATCGGGCGCAAGGTTGTAGGCTGGCTGGGCTGGGTGATGTTTGTCTCCAGCGCGACTGGATTGTGGCTCTGGTGGCCGCGCAACGGCGGATTCCTCAAAGGGCTTCGCTGGCGTCGCGGGGCGTCGACCCTGTTCAACCTGCACCACATGGTGGGCTTCTGGATCTGCATTCCGCTGGCAGTATTGTCGCTGACTGGCGTCTACATCTCGTTCCCCCAGACCAGCCGGGCGGTGTTCGGTCTGCCAGCTCAGCCGCCGCGCCCGACGGGACCCGGACGATTTGCGCCACCGATTGTGCCGCAACTCACCATCGCCCAGGCTATCGTTGCTGCGCGTGCCGCCTCCCCGGGTGCCGTCGTCGAGGTGAGCCTTCCGATCCGTAGCAAGGAACCGGTCTGGCGCATCGGTCTCAAAGTGACCGGTGCTGAGCGACCGGAGACTGTTCAAGTCGTCGATGCGACCGGTCAGGTTAAGGCCCCGCGTGGCGGCCAGGGCGGTGATCAGGCGGCGAAGGACGAAATCTCGCCGCTGATGCGCAAGATTCACGACGGCACGGACATGGGCGTGGTCTGGCAGACCGTCATCTTCCTGGGCGGCATTGCGCCTGCGGTGCTCAGCATCACAGGTCTGGTCGTCTGGCTGCGACGGCGCGCGCGTCGGCAGGTGGGTCTGGTTCAATAATTGAGAATGATTCTCATTGCGTGGTCTGAGACTTTGACTTAAGAACGCTTCTCAATATCAGTTGTATCGGTTCCGGATTTCCCATGATTACGCGTCGTGCGCCGACTCTTATCGCCCTGGCTCCTGTCGTCCTGCTGTTGGGGGGTTTGCCGGCGCGCGCCGAGGATGCTGTTGCGGCGGACAGCGTCTCGGCTGTGGTCGTCACGGCACCGCGCGATATCGACTACAGCGCCGCAAGAACCTCCACTGCCACCAAAACCGACACGCCGCTGCGTGACGTCCCGCAGGCCATCACGGTCATCACGGATGAACTGATCCGCGATCAATCCATGCAAAGCATGGCCGACGTCGTCCGCTATGTGCCGGGCGTTGGCATGGGGCAGGGTGAAGGTCACCGCGATGCCCCGACGATCCGGGGCAATGCCAGCACCGCCGACTTCTTCGTCGACGGTATCCGCGACGACGTTCAGTATCTCAGGGACCTCTACAACGCCGAGCGGATTGAGGTGTTGAAAGGTCCGAACGCCATGATCTTCGGGCGTGGCGGTGGCGGCGGGGTGATCAATCGCGTCACCAAAAAAGCTGATTGGTCGCAGGAGCGCTCGGCGACCGTCGAAGTTGGCTCCCACGCGCATCAACGCTACAGTTTCGACGTCGGTCAGCCGTTGGATGGTGGGCTGGCCGGCCGGATTGTCGGTGTCTATCAGCGCTCGGAGAGCTTCCGGGATTTCGTCAATGTCGAGCGCTGGGGGGTGAACCCCTCGGTGGCCTGGCGAAACGATGACGGCCTGACGCTGTCGCTGTCCTATGAGCACTTCGAGGATGATCGCACTACAGATCGTGGCGCGCCCTCATTCAATGGCCGCCCGGCTCCGGTGCGTCGTGGCGCGTTCTTCGGCGACCCGGAGCGCAGCTACGCCACCACCAACGTCGATCTGGTGAATCTGTCAGCCGAGTATTCGGTCTCTGAAGCGCTTGTCCTGCGCAACCGCACCGTGCTTGGCGACTATGACAAATCCTACGACAACATCTTTCCCAGCGGCGCTGCGGTGGCCGGGATTAACGGGGTGCCGGCGACCTACCCCCTCCAGGCCTACCGCAACATCTCGCCGCGCGAGAACCTGTTCAACCAGACGGATGTCATCTGGAAAACCAGCTTGGGCGGGATGAACCACACGGTCCTTGCCGGCGCGGAGTTCGGGCGACAGAAGACGTCGAACCTGCGCCTGACCGGTCACTTCAACACCATCACCGGTCCGACGACGCTGGCGGGCAACCCGTTCGCTGATCCCACCCGGCGTGGTCTGCCGATCTTCTTCACCAACACCGGCACGGACGCCAACAATGCCGTCGAGGCCAAGGTCGCTGCTGCCTATCTGCAAGACCAGATCGACATCACCGATCAGCTTCAACTGCTGGCAGGCCTGCGGTTCGACAGCTTTGACGTGGACTTCCAGGATCGGCGCGCCGCGACGGTCGGTCGCCGCGACTTTTCCCGGCGCGATGAGCTGTGGTCGCCGCGTCTGGGTCTGGTGTTCAAGCCGGTCGCGCCATTGTCGCTCTACGGCAGTTACAGCGTATCGTACCTGCCTGCGTCCGGGGATCAGTTCTCGTCGCTGACTGCCAGCACGGAGACCCTGGAACCCGAGGAATTCGAAAACCTTGAGCTTGGCGCGAAGTGGGAGATCAACCCGCAACTGCTGCTCACCTTGGCGATCTATCGGCTGGACCGGGACAATTCGACGTCGCCCGATCCGTTGCGTCCAGGCCAGGTAGTACTGACCGGCGCCCAGCGGTCCAAGGGGTTTGAGGCCGGGCTCTCGGGTCGAATGACGCCTGAGTGGGAAATCGCCGCTGGCTATGCCTGGCAGGACGCCGAGGTCCGCCGTACGACGGCAGCCGCGCCTGCGGGTCGCAAGGTTCCGCTGGTCCCGGATCACACGTTTTCCCTCTGGAACAAGTATGAGGTTACCTCACGGGTGTCAGCCGGCCTGGGCGTGATCCATCAGACGAAGCGCTTCGCCTCGATCTCGAATGCGGTCACGCTGCCGGGCTTCACCCGCGTGGACGCCGCAATTTTCGTGCGATTGAAAGAAAATCTCCGCGCCCAGATCAACGTCGAGAACCTGTTCGACAAGCGCTATGCTTCGGCCAGCCATGGTGACAACAATATCCTGCCGGGATCCCCTCGGGCGGCGCGGGTTTCGCTGGACGTCAGTTTCTGAGGCTTCCCTTGGGTGTCTTTCGGCGCGACTGTCTTGCCGACAGATAATCTGACGGGGACCTCGCTATGGCCGACCATGAGTTCATCACGCTCGAACGACGTGCGCACGTTGCCGTGCTCACGCTCAGCAATCCGGACCGCCTGAACGCACTGTCGGCGGCGATGCGGGCCGAGGTATCGGATGTCCTGGCCAACTTGCACGCTGACGATGATGTCAGGGCACTGGTGCTGACCGGCGCCGGGCGAGGCTTTTGCGCCGGCGCTGATCTGGCGGCGGGCGCTGCGGTGATGGCCGAGGGCGGTCAGGCGCGTCCGACCCAGAACGACAAGCTGGACCAGATGGGCTGGGTCGGTCGTTGGGCGACGATGTGGGCTACCTTCGACAAGCCGGTGATCGGTGCGATTAACGGCGTCGCGGCGGGGGCGGGCCTGTCGACGGCGCTGGCCTGCGACGTCCGGATCGGCTCTGAGCATGCCAGGTTCAAGAGTGTGTTTATCGAGCGATCGCTGTCGCCGGATTCAGGCCTGAGTTTCTTCCTGCCGCGCGTCGTGGGCTATGCTGCGGCCGCCGACATGATCTTCACCAGCCGGGCCGTAGGCGCCGACGAGGCCCTGCGACTGGGCTTGCTGAACCGCATTGTGCCCGCGGCCGAACTGCTGGACGCAGCTGTGGCCTATGCCGGCGAGATGACGCAATGGCCGCCACTGGCGCTGCGCATGTCCAAACGGGTGCTGCAGCATAACGTCGACTGTGGCCTTGAGGACGCGCTGAAGTTCGAGACCCTGGGCCTCGATTTCGTCGGTCGGGCCCGGAGCGACGCCAAGGAATCCCGCCTGGCCTTCGTCGAGAAACGCAAAGGCGTCTACACGGGGACCTGAAAACCCGGTATCCCGCCCGACGGACCCAAAAGGAGCCTCCCATGCCAGCCGATTCCAGCGCGCCGATCAAGACCTACCGCTGGGATGACCCCCTCGACCTGTCGTCGCGCCTGTCGGAGGACGAGCGTATGGTGTGGGACGCCGCCCGAAGTTACGCCCGCGAAAAACTGCTGCCTCGCGTGGTCTCGGCCTATGCCGAGGAGCGGTTCGACCGCGAGATCATGACCGAGATGGGGGAACTGGGCTTCCTCGGCCCCACGCTGCCGGAAGAGTACGGCTGCGCGGGCGTGAACCACGTGGCCTACGGCCTGATCGCCCGCGAGATCGAGGCGATCGACAGTGGCTACCGCTCGGCGATGAGCGTGCAGTCCTCGCTGGTGATGTATCCGATCTTCGCCTTCGGGTCAGAAGAGCAACGACGCAAATACCTGCCCGGCATGGCGGCGGGGCGGATCATCGGCTGCTTCGGACTGACCGAGCCTGACGGCGGCTCTGACCCAGCCTCGATGCGTACGGTGGCGAAAAAGGTGCCTGGCGGGTTCATCCTGAACGGGTCAAAAATGTGGATCACCAATTCCCCGGTCAGCGATGTCGCCCTGGTCTGGGCCAAGCTGGACGGTAAGATCCGCGGGTTCCTGGTGGACCGGGGAACCAAGGGTTTCGAGACGCCGAAAATCCTGGGCAAGCTGTCGCTGCGGGCCTCGGTGACCGGCGAGATTTCGTTGACGGATGTGTTCGTGTCGGATGACGCCATTCTGCCGAACGTTGAAGGCCTGCGCGGACCGTTCTCGTGCCTGAACAAGGCGCGGTACGGGATTGCCTGGGGTGCCATGGGTGCTGCGGAATTCTGCATGCATGCATCGCGCGACTATGTGTCCAGCCGCAGCCTGTTTGGGCGCACCCTGGCCTCACGCCAGCTGGTACAGAAAAAGCTGGCCGACATGTCCACCGAGATTGCCCTGGGCTTCGAAGGCGCTCTGGCGCTGGGCCGGTTGATTGACGAGGGTGCCTGGGTGCCTGAGGCGATCTCCATGCTCAAGCGTAACAACTGCGGCAAGGCGCTGGATATCGCCCGGGTCGCGCGCGACATGCACGGCGGTAACGGCATCTCCGGCGAGTATCATGTGATGCGTCACGCTGCGAACCTGGAGACGGTCAACACCTATGAAGGCGCGCACGACGTCCACGCCCTGATCCTGGGCCGGGCGATCACGGGCGAGAGCGCGTTCTGAGGCGCACATTCAAAATGCAACTCTAAATTTACTCGGCGTCGATAAAGCGGTCTCTGTTCAAGGGGAACGCAATGGTTCGGAAGAGCGTAGAGCACGCCGCCGACAGAGCCGAGACGGCGAAGTGGCTGTTCGAGAACAGCCACGACCTCGTGCATGTGGCTGGTTCGGACGGGCATTTCCGA
>JANORH010000048.1:0-5259 GCA_031415215.1 Alphaproteobacteria bacterium
ATCGAGGCGCTGCACCTGGCGTCCATCGCGGCGGCCACAAAGTGCATCTATCTGGAGAACCAGTATCTCACGTCACCACTGGTCGGCGCGGCGTTGGCGGCGCGTCTGGCCGACCCGATTGGCCCGGAGGTGATCCTGATCTCAAACCAGCTGTCCCCCAGCTGGTTTGATCAAATGACCATGGATCGGCGTCGCTCACGGATCATGAGCCTGATGCGCTCTGCCGATCAGTACGGAAGACTGCGCGCCTACGTGCCGGTCACCGCACAGGGCGCGTCCATCGTCGTTCACGCCAAGCTTTCGATCATGGATGACCGATTGCTGCACGTCGGTTCGGCGAACCTCAACAACCGCTCCGGCGGTTTTGATACCGAGTGTGATCTGTCGATCGAAGTAGGATCCGATGACAGCCCTGACTGTGCCAGGGTCGAGCTCTGTCGCAACCGCCTGATCGCCCATTGGCTGGCGTGTACCGTATCTGAGGTTACCGATGCGGTGACCCGGGCCGGGAGCGTTGGTGGCGGCATTGACGATCTGGGAACGCGCGGCTTCAACCGTTTGTCGCCCCTGGTGTCCCGCCCACTTGGACCGATTGGCGCTCGTGTTGCGGGTTGGCATCTGGGAGATCCCGTGGGCGTCGCCGACTCCTGGCGACCATGGAAACGAACACCTGCGATCCGTGACGCCCTGGCGATCGGACTACGCAGCACCCTATGACCCGGATCATGACCTACAACGTCCATCTGTGCATCGGGACCGACCGCCGACTGGACATCGGACGGGTCGCCGACGTGATCGCGGCCCAGACGCCCGATATCATCGCCCTTCAGGAACTGGATGTCGGCCGGGCGCGGACCGGCGGACTGGATCAGGCCCAGGAACTTTCTCGCCGGCTTGGCATGAAATTCCACTTCAATGCGGCCATGACCTTTGAGAACGAGGCCTATGGCGACGCGATCCTGACTCACCTTCCCGAACGGCTGGTCAAGTCCGGTCCCCTGCCCGGGTATCCGCGCCTGAAAGGTCTGGAGCCGCGCGGTGCCTTGTGGGTCGCCGTTGAGCTCGGCGGTCATGAGGTCCAGGTCATTACGACCCACCTCGGTCTGGTGCCGCAGGAACAACGCCTGCAGGCGGCAGCTCTGGCGGGGGTCAACTGGCTGGGCGATCCGGATCGCGGCAATCCGACCATATTCCTCGGCGACCTGAATGCGCATCGGCGCAGCTCAATCTGCCGGACGCTGCTTCGCGGTCTCAGGGATGCGCGCGAGCTGGCGGAGGGTTTCAGCGCCATCCCGACCTTCCCGTCGACACTGCCGATTGTCGGGATTGATCATGTGTTCGTGAGCGATCACGTGATGGTGCGGAGCCTCAGCACGCCCACGGACCGGCTGTCGCGCCAGGCGTCAGATCACCTGCCGCTGGTCCTGGATTTCGATATCGCCTGACGGTTCATCCCTGCAGCGGATTCCAGCCGTTGGACCTTGCCCGGGACCGTTCTTCGGCCAGCAGCGTCATCAACATGCCGCGACAGTGCGCGTCAGGGGCAGCGCGCAGTTGCCGGGTATAAGCGGCGACATTCTGATGGACTGCACCCCATTGGTGAGACAGCGTAATTCAGGGACAGTTGGTTGGTGTTGATGGGGTGGGCTGGCGTACGCCAGCCCAGATTGTCTGGTCTTCAAACTCCATGGGGGATCGGTAGTCGAGCGCCGAGTGCAGTCGGGTGCGATTGTAGACCTGTTCGATGAAGTCGCCGACGCAGGATCTGGCGTGAGCGAGATCGCGATAGGCCGATCCATCCACCTCTTCGGTCTTGAGCGTCTTCATGAAGCTCTCGGCCTTGGCGTTGTCATACGGACAGCCGCCCCGGCTCATGCTGGGCAGGACATTGGCCTCTTCCAGGCGTCTGGCATAGTCGGCGCAGGCATACTGCACGCCCCGGTCGGAGTGGTGGACCAGTTCCCCGGCGCCGGGTCTGCGATCAGCCAGCGCCATGTCCAGGGCCGCCAGCGCCAGACTGGCGGCCAGATGATCCTCCAGCGCCCAGCCCACCACCTTGCGGCTGAAGGCGTCGAGCACCACGGCCAGATAGACAAAGCCGCCCGCCAGCCGGATATAGGTAATGTCGGCCACCCACAGCCGGTCAGACGCCATCGGGACCATCCGGCGAGCGAGGTTCGGGTAGACCCGCCAGCCGTGATTGGAGTTCGTGGTGGCCGGGACGTAGGCCCGCTTCCTCAGGCACAGCAGGTTGTCTTCCCGCGTCAGCCGCAGCACCCGCTTGGCGTTGACTGACCAGCCCTCACGCCTGAGCAGTGCCCCGATCCTGCGGTAGCCATAGTGCCGGTGCTTGAGCGCCAGCAGCTGGATAGCGTCCCTGAGCGCCGTCTCCTCGCGCGCCGGCTCAACCTCGCTCCAGCGCCGGTAGTAGCTCGCCCGGCTGACGCCGGCCGCCGCGCACAGCGTTTCGATCCGTCCTTCGCCTTGCGGACCGGTCATCGCCTGGACCTCGGCGAAGACCCCGTCGCGCCAGGCCCGACCTTGGGCTGGCGTGACGCCTCGATGCGCCGCAAGGCTCCTCGAAAAAAATCCAGTTCCAGCGCTTGCTGACCCACCTTGCGCTCCAGCTCGGCCACCCGCCGCCGTGCCGCCTCCAGGTCGTTGCGCTCAGCCAGATCACCCGCTCGCGCCAGCGCCTCAGCCTTCGTCGGTCGACCTCGCTTCGCGCCCAGCCGACCCGACCGATGGGCGTCGCGCCACTTGTAGAGCAATTGCCGATGCACACCGAATTCCGCGCTCAGGACCGATATCGGCTCCCCACGCTCAATCCGCTCCACCGCCTTCAGTTTGAATTCCCGGCTGAAGGTCCGGGCTCCTGGATCGCTCATCAGTTCTCCTTACTCGAGAACCGTCCCCCATTTTCACTGTCTCACTTCGGGGGTCCACTCCACTGATGATGTACGAATTCGTCCAGCGCCGTGTTCATCGCAAAACCCTTCGCGCGACTGTTCGCCGCTTGCATGACAACGTCGCCGGCCAGAAACTGATCCGGATCAGTTTCAAAGAAAATCCCGCTCGGCTTCAGCCCGCTGGCTTGGGACGGCCTTTAACGGGAACCTTGCCCGCCCCAACGGGACGTGCCTCGGTTGTCTTGCCGTCAAAGTGCTCGGGGCGCGCCTCTGCGTCTGCCTTGGTCTCCCGTAGCACGCCGTCCTGGTGATGCGGCGGTGAGTACAAGGTATAGAATCGAAGTGACTTCGATCCTGTGTTGACGATGTTGTGGCAGGCTCCGGCAGGCACGAGGACGGCATCATCGCGCTTGATCTTCGTTGACTTGCCATCGATCCAGACCTCGCCCCGGCCTTTTTCGATGCGGAAGAACTGATCATTACCCTTGTGGGTCTCGGCCCCGATTTCCTGGCCCGGTTTCAAGGTCATCAACACCAGCTGAAGGTGTTGGCCGGTGTAGAGTACGCGTCTGAAAGCGACGTTGCCGGTCGCCAGATTGGCAATATCGTCGATGAAACCCTTCATGGTTTCCTCCCCTGCATGGTTGTTGCGCTCACGACCGTCTCGGCCCGATGGGCATTCAACCCGCAGAAGGCGATGATGTTCCCGCCGTCGCAGATCGAGGAACCATAGTGAGCTGTCACGGTTAGCCTGATGCGGAGGTGGCGACGCCCCCCCGACGTAGCCCTGGCCTAGATGCCAGTCAGCCGCCTCCGCACCCCACAGCTGACGTGCGCCGCTAGACTCACCTTTAAGTTGGGTATTTTGCCTGGCCTGATCACACTCCGTGAGGCAGCGAGCCGCCGGAAAAGCGGGCTCCCGCTGCGTCGTTGACCAAAATCAAGGCTTACCAACCTAGCCTTCGGCAAGAGCCGGTTCAGTCACGCAACTGATCTCGGACCCCATGACGCAAACAGCCCTTCAGGACGATGCGCCGTCGTTTGACGCGATCATGCTCTATGCGTTCACGGGGCTTGCCGCACTTGGCACTCTGCTGGCGACGGCGATGACCCAGGATCCGCTTTTCCGATTTCAGGGCTATATTGCGTTCACAGCGTTCCTGATCGCCTTCTGTTCGATGTCCATCGGAATGGGCGGCGGTCGATGGAAGACTGATCCAGGCCGTTATGCCGATGGCGTGATCCGCGCCGGTGTGATCGCCACCATGGTCTGGGCCATCGCGGGACTGGCCGCCGGAGTCCTGGCCGCCGCCCAGTTGACCTGGCCTACCCTGTTCTATTTTCCCGATGCGCCCTGGCTCAATTTCGGCCGTCTGCGTCCGTTGCATACCTCGGCGGTAGTCTTTGCTTTCTGCGGCAACGCACTGATCTGCACGTCATTCTATGTGGTGCAGCGCACCTGCAAGGCGCGGCTGGCCGGCGGGGTGGCACCGTGGTTCGTGTTCTGGGGCTACCAGCTGTTCATCGTGCTGGCAGCCACCGGCTATCTGGCCGGAATCACCCAGAGCCGGGAATATGCGGAGCCCGAATGGTACGTCGATATCTGGTTGACCATCGTCTGGGTGGCCTATCTGCTGGTGTTCCTGGGCACCCTGTGGAAGCGCCGCGAGCCGCATATCTATGTGGCCAACTGGTTCTATCTGGCCTTCATTGTGACCATCGCGATCCTGCATCTGGTCAACAACGCCGCTGTGCCGGTGGGACTGCTGGAGACCAAGAGCTACTCTGCCTTCGCCGGCGTGCAGGATGCGCTCGTTCAATGGTGGTACGGTCACAACGCTGTGGGATTCCTGCTGACCGCCGGTTTCCTGGCGATCATGTACTACTTCGTGCCCAAGCGGGTCGGTCGGCCGATCTATTCCTACCGGCTGTCCATCGTCCACTTCTGGTCGCTGATCTTCATCTACATCTGGGCGGGCCCGCACCACCTCCACTACACGGCCCTGCCGCAGTGGGCGCAGACCCTCGGCATGACCTTTTCGATCATGCTGTGGATGCCGTCCTGGGGCGGGATGATCAACGGCCTGATGACGCTGTCGGGCGCCTGGGACAAGCTGCGCACCGATCCGGTGGTCCGCATGATGGTGGTGGCCATCGCCTTCTACGGCATGGCGACGTTCGAAGGCCCGCTGATGTCGATCCGCGAGGTCAACGCGCTCTCGCACTACACCGACTGGACCATCGGCCACGTCCATTCCGGCGCGCTGGGCTGGAACGGCTTCATCAGCTTTGCGGCGCTCTACTGAATGGTCCCGTGGCTGTGGAAGAAGGAGCGGCTCTACTCCGACGC
>JANORH010000049.1:0-2761 GCA_031415215.1 Alphaproteobacteria bacterium
CCTCGAACAGCGCTCGCCCACGTCCATCAGGCAGTCGGGTCAGGGCGAAACCGGTGAACACCGCGAACACCACGACCGGCAGAACGGCATCCTCGGACGCGGCCTTGATCGGGTTGGACGGGGCCAGACTCTTGACCCACGCGGCGAAGTCCGGGGCGGTGACCATGTCGGCGGCCGGTGCCTGTGCCCCAACGCGCAATGCGGCGGACGCGGCCTCACCCACCGGCCACGCCGTGAGCAAGCCATTGACCAGGAACACGGCTGTGACCGCCGAAATCGCCAGCAGGCCAAGGAACCAGAGCATCGCCTTCATCGCCAGCCGCCCGGTAGCGGCCGCGTCAGAAACCTGGGCGATGCCGGTCACCAGCACCGCGAAGATCAGCGGCACCACGGTCATGCGTAGCGCATTCAGCCAGAGCCCGCCCAACGCCTCGATGCCTTCAATGACCGGCGTCGCGGCTTCACCGCCGTAAGCCGCCGCCACCGCGCCGATGGCCAAACCGGCGACCAGAGCGATCAGCACCAGGACGCTGAGAGATTTCAGGAACTTCAAGGTCGGCCCGCCCCGCGAAAACACGCTGCAATCAGGCGCATGTCAGCCGCCGATGGCAACCCCAGGCGCGTGGCATCGAGGCCAGTTCAGCGTGGTGGCGGCGAGATTTCAAGGTCGCAGACGGTAAAGTCAGCGCCCTTTGACTGTTTCAGAGCCGCGATCCTGGCCTGAAATGCCGGCCCGCGCGGGTCCTGCGCCCGTGGGTCGGGCCGCTCGGCGGCGGGCATATCTGCGGCCACCCGCACGCGCAGCATCAGGTCCGGCACGGCCGGAGGCTCGCCGACGTTCACCGCGCGCAGAACCTCCAGGCCTTCCACCGCGCGCCCCACGACAGTGTAGTCGTGGTCCAGACGCCGCGACGCCGCGCGCATGAAGAAGATCTCGCTGTTCGCCGTGCCCGGATCGGCCTGTCGGCCCATGCCCATGACGCCCGGGCAATAGGCACCCCAGCCCCGCAACCGATTGTCCGACGACAGCCGCTGTTCATTGGCAGAGACGGCGGCGAACGGTGTGGCGCCCACAAAGCCCTCGCGGCCATCACTGCGCTCCACCACCACCGTTGCGGTCTCCGTCGGGATGCGGAAGCTGAACTCCGGCGGCAGGTCGGGGTACGCGGAGGTCCCCCCGTCACGGTTGTTGGGGTTGCCGGTCTGGGCGACGAAACCGTCGATGACGCGGTGAAACTGCAGGCCGTCATAGACCTTCTCGCGCGCCAGCAGCTTGATGCGGGCCACCGCCTGAGGCGCAAACTCCGGGCGCAGTTCGACGACGATGCGGCCCTTCGTGGTGTCGATCACCAGGGTGTTTTCGGGGTCAAGCTGGCGGACATCGGCGGGGGTCGCGGCCATGAGGCCGAGGGCTGCGATCAAAACGGCTGGTGTTCGAAACACGGCATCTCTCTCCGTTGCGGGCGCGCCAAGGCGTCCACATAGCATCGATTGAAGCCGCAGTGCTCCTTCGCCCCTTGTGGGAGAAGGTGGCCGCCAAAGGCGGTCGGATGAGGGGTCGAAAACCGGTTCAGGATAGGTCACCCTCAGTCACGGCTCGCCCCACGACCGTTCCTCAGGCCCGCGCTCTGCGACGCAATGCGCCGGAAACTGAACGACTGTTGTGGAAGCTGCTGCGTGATCGCAAGCTGGAGGGCCTGAAGTTCCGGCGGCAGGTTCCGCTTGGGCCCTACGTTCTGGACTTCGTGTGCATGCGCCATCGTTTGGTGATCGAGGCGGATGGCCCGTTTCACGATCCCGAACGCGACGCTTTGCGAGACGCCTGGCTGGCGGCGAAAGGATTTCGTGTCCTGCGCTTCCGGAACACTGAAATCCAGCTCAAGGACTGGCAGGTCATCGGACGAATTCTTGAAGTCGTCGGAACGACGCCACTCCAGCCATAGGGCGGCGCGACCCCTCTTCCGACCGCCTTCGGCGGCCACCTTCACCCACAAGGGGCGAAGGAAAAGCGCGCACCTGAACTACGATGTTTGAATGCTGTAGCCCGACGGGTGCGGCAGGTGTGTTATCCTTGCCCCCAAGGACTGCCGACAGGTCCAGGGGAGGCAAGGCGATGACGTTCTTCAAGCTGCTGGGCGGCGTGCTGGCTGCGGCACTTCTGGCGACCGCGCCAGCCGCAGCGGCCCCCAAAAATGCCCTCGACGCCTATGTCGCCAAGCGCGATCCGAGCTACGATGTCCGCGTGGTTGGAACCTGCAAAGGCGAGGGCTATCGCTGCGCCGTCCTGCAGTTGACCAGCCAGACCTGGGGCCCCAGGGACGTCGACGACCGGGTCTGGAAGCACTGGATGACCGTGGTCATCCCGGACAAGGTGGTCCACACCAAGGCCTTTCTCTACATCACCGGCGGGGAGAAGGGTGATGCCGCCCCCACCAAACCAGCCGACCGCTTTGCTCAGCTGGCGGTCGAGACCGGATCGGTGGTGGTCGAACTGGACGACGTTCCCAACCAGCCGCTGACCTTCGCTGACGATCCCCTGCGCAAGGCCCGCGTCGAGGACGAGATCATCGCCTATCTCCAGGCCCGATATGCGACGACGCAAAACGCCAACGACCTGCTCCGCCTGCCGATGGTGAAGAGCGGGACACAGGCGATGACCGCCGTGCAGAATTTCATCAAGGCCGAGACCGGCGGCAAGCTCAAGATCGACGGCTTCGTGGTGTCCGGCGGATCCAAGCGTGGCTGGACGGCCTGGCTGGTG
>JANORH010000050.1:0-1767 GCA_031415215.1 Alphaproteobacteria bacterium
CAGCGGCGTTGTAGCGCTCCGGGCTCTCGTTGTTGAACCCGTGGCCGGCGTCTTCGTAGATGTAAACCGGCACCTGCGCGTGATGCGCGCGGATCGCTGCCTCGACCTCGTCGGCCTTGATTCCCGGATCGGTGCGACCCAGATGAACGATGGTCGGACAGCGAGGTTTGAGCCCGGCGTTGGCCGCGACCATGCTGCCGTAGTAGCTTGACGCCGCCGAGATTCCGTCAACCTTGCCCGCTGACAGCCAAGCCAAGGATCCGCCATAGCAGTAACCGACCACGCACACCTTCTCGCCGTGCGACTTGAGGACATCGCGGCAGGCCGCAATATCGCCCAGCGCCTGGTCTAGCGGTGTCGCGCGAGCATGCGCGACGCCAGCTTGCAGGCCCTCGGGGTCATGCTCAGCGGTAAATCCCGGCTCCCGGCGATCATAGAGCGACGGCGCAATCGCCTCGTATCCGAGGGCGGCCCAGCGCTCGACGTCGGCCTTCACGTGCCGATCGATGCCGAAGATCTCCTGGATCACGATCACGCCACCCTTGCGAGCGCCGACGGCTGGCGCATGACAGGCGGCGAACGCGAAGCCATCAGCGCCAGCCAAGGTGGTCATTTCGGCCATTGGCAAATTCCTCCAGACTTCGTCAGACGTTGAAGCGGAAGTTCAGCACGTCGCCGTCCTGGACGACGTACTCCTTACCTTCCTGGCGGAACTTTCCGGCCTCGCGGGCGCCGGCCTCGCCCTTCAGGCGGACGTAGTCGTCGTAGGCGATGGTTTCGGCGCGGATGAAGCCCTTTTCGAAATCGGTGTGGATCACGCCAGCCGCCTGAGGGGCGGTGTCGCCCTTGTGGATGGTCCAGGCGCGGGCTTCCTTGGGCCCCACCGTGAAATAGGTCTGCAGCCCCAGCAGGTGATAGGCCTCGCGGATCAGCTTGTTGAGGCCGGGTTCGGTCAGGCCCAGAGTCTCCAGAAACTCCGCGCGCTCCTCCGGATCCAGCATCGCGATTTCGCTCTCGATCTGGGCAGAGATCGCCACGTGATCGGCGCCGTCGCGGGCGGCGCGTGTCGCCACGGACCGCGACATGTCGTTGCCGTCGGCGGCAGAGGCTTCGTCGACGTTGGAAACATAGAGCGCGGGCTTTGAGGTCAGCAGCTGCAGCATCCGCCAGGCCTTCTCGTCATCGGCGTCGACCTTGACCGTGCGGGCCGGGCGGCCAGCATTCAACTCGACCAGCGCCGCCTGGACGAGGCGCAGAGTCTGCACGCTGTCCTTATCGCCGGTCTTGGCGCGTTTCTCGAGGTTGGTGACCCGCTTTTCCAGACTCTCGAGATCGGCCAGCATCAGCTCGGTCTCGATGGTCTCCAGATCGGCGAGTGGATCGATCTTTCCCTCGACGTGCGTGATGTCGTCATCGATGAAGCAGCGCGTCACGAAGGCCACGGCGTCACAGTCGCGGATGTTGGCCAGGAACTGGTTGCCCAGCCCCTCGCCCTTGGACGCGCCGCGCACCAGGCCGGCGATGTCCACGAAGTTGATCCTCGAGGGGATGATCTCCTTCGACGGGATGATGGAGGCCAGGGCATCAAGTCGCGGCTCCGGCACTGCCACGTCGCCGGTGTTGGGCTCGATGGTGCAGAACGGATAGTTCGCGGCCTGGGCGGCAGCGGTCTGGGTCAGCGCGTTGAACAGCGTCGATTTGCCGACGTTCGGCAGGCCGACGATGGCGACTTTGAGGGCCATGGCGAAAGCGGTTCCTGAAATTGAG
>JANORH010000051.1:0-4317 GCA_031415215.1 Alphaproteobacteria bacterium
TCGCAAGAACCCATGCGGCCATGTTGGACCAGAACGTGAACAAGAACAAGTCAAGAACGCCCAGCCTGAGGCCTGCCCCCTCCCCCACCCGCTCTTCGGCGGGCGGGCCCCCTCCCGCCGCTTCGCGGGGGAGGTAACCTCACCGCTCGCGCCGTTCGCCCGGATAGGGGTTCAACTGGCCCAGGCGTTTGGTGATGGCGTGGATGTCGGATTGGGCGGCGGGGCCGAGGCTTTCGGCGAGGTCGGCGACCTGGTCGGCGTAGAGGTCGTCTCGGAACTGGCAGGCGCTGGCGATGGCGGCGGCGAAGGCGGGGCGGGTGCGGACCCATTTGTAGAGGGTGGTGGCGCTGGGCATGTCGGCGGCTTTTGACAGGCTGTAGAGCGAGGCACCGTCGAGGATGCGGTGTTCGATGCACTCGGTGAGTTCAGGCGTGCAGGCGCGGGCGGCGCGGACGGCACCGCGGGCGCGGGGGGCGAGCTGGACGGCCTTTTTCATGATCAGATCCAGTTCGGGCTGTTCGCGCCGCCAGCGGCTGAAGGCGGTGCGGGACAGCTTGAGGTCGGCCAGCACGGCGGGGACGGTCTCGCCGCGCAGGACGCGCAGGTAGATGGAGTCGGCGGTCAGCTGGTCCCAGGCGCGCTGGTATATCAGACGATGGTGGTGCCAGCGGGTCAGGCGGCGGGCGGCCTCATGGTGCCGTTTGAAGCGCCGGACCTCCCGGGCAAAGGCGGCCTGGGTCCGGGTCCAGTCGCGGTAGACGCGGCGGCCGGGCATGGCGGGATCGCGCAGGATGCTGACGATAGGCTCACCCGTTCGCAGCCGCATGAGGAGGGCGGCGGCGAGCGCCTCGTCATAGTGGCTGGCGCGCAGGTCGCGATCGCACAGGCGGGCGCCCGCCAGCTGTTCGGCGAAGGCGGGGTCGGCGCGGGCCCAGTTGTTGATGGACTTGACGTCCGGCATGTCGGGCGCGCGGCAGACCTGGGCCAGAACGGTTCCCCTGGCGAGGCGGGCGAGGAGTTCGGCCTTCTGGCGCGAACGACGAGCAGCGATGGTGTCGGGCATCGGAACACAATAGGAACAAATATCGTGAAATGGAATACCCCCAGTTGTCGCGTGGCTTGACGCCGCCCATCCGGCGTGGCCCCTGTGCGCCCCGGGCCGGGGCCCCTTTCGGAGAGCGCAAAGATGGCGACGATGATCCTGAGCGTGGTCGGCAGTGACCGGCCGGGGCTGACCCAGGCGCTGGCGGATGCGGTGCTGTCGGCGGGCGGGAACTGGCTGGAGAGCCATCTGAGCCGGCTGGGTGGGCTGTATGTCGGCTCAGTGCGGGTCGAGGTGGCGCCGGATCGGATCGAGGCGCTGCGCGCGGCCGTGCGGGCGGTGGACGCCCAGGGGCTGGAGGTGCGGATTGCGCCGGCGGTCGAGGTGCCGGGCCGGACGGGCGAGGCGGTGGCGTTCAGCCTGGTCGGCCAGGACCGGCCGGGAATCGTTCGTCAGGTGACAGCGACCTTGAGCGTCCTGGACGTCAACATCGAGACCTTTGAGACCCGCATCAGCGCCGAGCCCTATTCCGGGGCCGCGCTGTTCCACCTGGAGGCGCGGCTGCGGCTGCCGGCCGGCGTCACGGCGCAGGCGGTTCAGGCAGCGCTGGAGGCGATCTCGGGCGAGATCATGGTGGATATCTCGCTTACCCCGGCCGAGCCGGGATGAGCGGCGGTGGAGTTGACGTTCGTGTCGGCTGGAATCAGAAGCCCCGACCGAGGTGTGACGTCCTCAGGCCGGGGCGATAGATTTTTGCGCGCGCACTGTGACTGGAGATCCAGTGCGTGGCCTGGCGCGGACCGAGCGGACCGCGTCAACGACCAGCATATAGCACCTTCAGCGTTGCCGGCCAATTAACTTTTGCACAAGACATGACGGAAGCGCGGTCCTGACGCTCTCCTTCGTCAGGACCGCTCAGCCCTCCGCAGCGCAACCGGGGCTCGGAACGTGCGCTGCATCCGACTTTTGCGCCCGGATCACAGGCGCGATATCCGACCTGAACATCTCCAGAAGTCCAGGATCGAGGGGGAGACGTCACGCGGCCAAGCTTTCCCTAGGTCGCTGGGAAATTAAATTGCGGCGGAAAGCGTGATGCCCACGGTTACGGGGCGCTGGGGGGTGATCTGGCGGGCCTGGCCGGGGTTGAAAGGGTTGCCGAACGCAAAGGTGTCGCTGAAAGAATCCAGCGGGTTGAGGGCGTAAACCTGCAGCCCCACGGGCCTGTCATACAGGGTACCGAACACTTCTGCGGATAGCCTTGTGCGCACGAATCCGCCGGTCTTGGCCTGGCTGGCGTCGAAGGTGACCCGGGAACGGCCGACATAGGTGGCTTGCCCCGTGAGGCGCACGGTCCAGTCCCCGGCGATCAGATGCTCGTAGCTTAGCAGGCCGCCACCGGAGACCGCAGGCGCGCCGGGCAGGCCGTTGACCAGTCTGGCGGTGAAATCGGAGTTGGCATCCGAAGTCCTGACGTCCGCGAAACGGCCGTTGATCTGGGCGGTGAAGCCGCCGGTACGCAACGCGACCTCGGTCTCAACCCCCAGCACGCGGGCATCGCCGGCATTGATGGTGTAGGGGATGCCGGACGGGCGATACTGATCGGTCTGGATGTCTTTCCAGACGTTATAGAAGACCGCCGAGTTCAGCGACAGGCGACGCGATAGGCCCTCCAGCTTGAGGCCGGTCTCGAAATTAACCAGCCTGTCGGGCCGAAAGGTGGATCTTTGCGCCGCCAGCGGCACCGCTCCGCCCGAGTTGATGCCTCCCGAGCGATAGCCTTCCGAGGCCACAGCGTAGAGCAGATTGCCGGGGCTGAATTTCCACTGCAGCGAGAGCTTGGGTGAGATGCCCTGGAAATCGACCGTGCGATCCAGGGCGCGCGGCGCGAAGTTTTCCGAGTTGACGTTGGACTTTGTCCGGGTGTGGAGGCTGAACACCCGCGCGCCCACGGCCACGCTCACATCCGGTGCCAGTTCGTAAGACGCCTCGCCATAGGCAGCCAGTTCGCGGACGCGGTCACGGCGATCGTCACTGTAGACCGGGATCAGCGGGGCGCGGGGTACCTGGACCGAGAATTCTGTCGGCGACTCGACGGCCGTGTACGACCCGTACAGCCCGACCAGCCATTCCAGCCGTTCGGCGCCCCTGGAGGTCAGGTAGAGATCCTGGACCAGCATCCGCGTCCGGGTGCGCTCGAAATAGGCCGAGGTGAGGCCGGTGCGCGTGTAGAGATCCTTGGTCGCCGTGGAGTCGAACACGCTGCTGTAGCGATGGCGGACAACGCCGGTGGACGAGACCACGTCGCCCCATCCCAGCGACCCCCGCACGGTCGCCGTCACCAGCTCGATATCATTGACGTGCGGCTCGCGGATCCGCACGGCGCGCGTCAGCCCCCTGCCGGGGGCGGTGTAGTGGGTATCTTTTGAGCGCAGGTGCTGACCCGCCGCCGTGACACTCAGCGACCAGGCGTCGCTGGGTCGGAAGGCGATCATCAGGCGGGCACCGCGCCGCACGGTCTGGTCGACATTGCTGCGCTGCTGGATGACGTCGTCCAGATAGCCGCCCTGGACCTCGTCATAGGCCGAGATCCGAACGCCCAGATCCCATTGCGGCAACGGAATGTTTATATGCCCCTCTACCGCGCCGCTGGGCGCGCCGCCCCGGGTGATAGCGCCCGTGGCGCGAAGCTCGGCTGAGTAGTCCACGAGGTCAGGCTTGCGGGTGACAATCCGGTAGACGCCGCTAAGCGAGCCTGCGCCGAACAGGGCACCCTGCGGTCCACGGGCGACTTCCAGGCGCTCGACATCCACCAGGCGCAGGTCCGGATCAGGCGCGTTGTAGTTGACCGGGATCTCGTCGAGGTAGGTGGCGACCGTCGAGCGGGTGCGACCGGTGTGCGCGCCGTCCGACAGCCCCCGCAGCAGCAGTTTGTTACGTCCGGGACCGAGGTTTGTCACAAGTACGCCTGCAAACTGGCTGGCCGCCTCGCCAGCGTCAGAGGCGCCTGTTGCCTCCAGTCCTTCGCGCGGAATGGTGGTGATTGCTACAGCAAGCTCGCGGGCATTGCGCACGCGCTTGGTGGCCGTGACAAGCACGCCGGACACCGTCACCGGCGGCTCGGCCTTTGGAGGCTCAACGCGAGGGATCGGCGAGATGGCCACCGCACCGGGCGCGATCAGCCGCCAGGCGCACTGGGCCCCCGCCAGGGTCTGGTCCAGAGCCTGCTCCAGGGTCAGGGTCGCCGCGAGCCGGACGGTCGAGTAGCCGCCGCAGGA
>JANORH010000052.1:0-1701 GCA_031415215.1 Alphaproteobacteria bacterium
CGCGGACCTCAACAGCAATCTGATCATCACGGCCGCCGGTAGGCTGGAGCTGACGACGGAATTTGTGCTGGCCTCCACGCTGGCCGCACCCGGTGAGCGCTCCGACCACCTGCTGGCGATCTGCCAGGCGGTGGGTGCCACCGACTACCTCTCGCCTGTGGGATCGCGGGACTACATGGTCGAGGACGGGGTGTTCGCGCAGGCCAGCTTCCCGGTCCGCTTCCAGGGCTTTGTCGAAATCTCCTACGACCAGGGCCACGAACCCTTCGCCCCCTACATGACCTTCATCGACGCGGTGATGAACCTGGGTTGGTCCGGGACGCGGGACCTCATCGCCAGAATGAGCCTGAAGACTTCAGGCGGCGACTGACGTCGACGCAACGCCACAGCCATAGACAAATGCAGCGTCGTCCAGGTCGATTTGCGGCAACTCGTCCTTCTCGTGCCAATAGTCCTGGCTGTGTCGCCACTCAGGCTTGTTTCCGGACTTCGGCAACAGATGCATACCGCGCATCAGATAACCGGGGTTGAAGTTGTCCGGGTCAATCCACGGCGAGAGGAACATGTCCATGTCCTGCGCCCGCAGTGCCACCTCTACCTTGCGAACTTGCTTCTCATCCATGTGGGTCAGTAGCCGGCAGACAAAATCAGCGAGCAGATCGGCACGCAGTGTCCAACTGGCGCGGAAGTATCCGAACACCCAGACCATGTTCGGAACACCGGTGAACATCATCCCCCGATAGGTGACCGTCTCACCGAAGTTGAGCGGCTTGCCGTCGATCTCGAAGTCGATGTCGCCAAGAACGTTCAGCTTGAAGCCCGTCGCACTGATGACAATGTCGGCGTCCAGGGTCTGGCCCGACTTCAATGTCACGCCGGTTTCCGTGAAGTGGTCGATCTCGTCGGTAACAACCGAGGCCTTACCAGAGTTCACCGCCTGGAAGATGTCGCCGTCCGGAACGAAGGCGATCCTCTGTCGCCAGGGCCGATACGTCGGCGTGAAGTGCGCCTTCACCACCTCAGGGCCGACAAAAGCCGAGACCCCGGCCAGAAGCTCTTCCTTCACGGTCTCCGGTTCGCGCAACGCCCGCTGGGTGAACAGGTCCTGATCGAGCAACAACTTGCGCCGCACGATTTCGTGGATCCACGTCTCGTCGATTTTCAATTCGCGAAGCGTGTCGGCAAGTTCGTTCTGATTACGTCCGGGAATGAAATAGGTCGGCGAGCGCTGCAGCAGGGTGACGTGCTCACAGTCATCAGCGATTGCCGGCAGCACCGTCGCCGCCGTGGCACCAGAGCCGATCATCACGACCCGCTTGCCCTCGAGGTCCAGGTCGTCCGGCCAGCTCTGGGGATGAATGATCTGGCCCTTGTAGCGCTCCATGCCCGGCCACTCCGGCGTGTAGCCGTCGCCCTGTCGGTAATAGCCCTGGCACATCCAGAGGAAGTTGGCAGTAAACCGCAGGATTTCCCCGGTGTCCGTCCGGGTCGCGTCGATGGTCCAGAGGGCCTGGGCGCTGGACCAGACAGCGCGGGTGATCTTGTGGCCATATCGGATGTGCTGGCCGAGGTCGTTCTCCTCAATCACCTCGCCCACGTAGTTCAGGATTTCACGGGCGGTGGCGATGGGCGGTCCGACCCAGGGCTTGAAGCGGTAGCCAAAGGTGTAGAGATCGCTGTCCGAGCGGATACCCGGATAGG
>JANORH010000053.1:0-9084 GCA_031415215.1 Alphaproteobacteria bacterium
GCCGCCGAGCGTCGACCAGCTACCCTCGGGGATGGGGATGCCGTGGTCGGACAGGTGATCGGCGGGACCGACCCCGGAGCGCTGCAGGATCTGGGTGGAGCCTATGGACCCGGCACAGAGGATTACCTCGCCCCGGGCACGAACTTCGCGGGACTGGCCGTGCTGGCGATAACGGACCCCGGTGGCCCGAAGGCCCTCGAACAGGACCTTGTCAGCCAGCACTCCGGTTTCCAGGCGCAGGTTGGGTCGGTTCAGGACCGGTTTGAGAAATCCTCGTGCCGCCGACCAGCGCAGGCCGCGCTTCTGATTCACATGGAACAGGCCGACGCCCGAGTTATCGCCGGTGTTGAAGTCGTCGGTGGCGGGCACGCCCATTTCGACCGCGGCCCTGGCGATGGCCTCCAGTACGGCCCAGCGCACGCGCGGTGCCTCGACCCGCCACTCACCGTCCACGCCATGGTGTTCGGTCTGGCCCAGGAAATGGTCGTCGAGCCGACGGAAGACGGGTGCCACATCGCCCCAACCCCAGCCGGTCAGGCCCAATTGACGCCAGTGATCGTAGTCGGCGGCTTGGCCGCGCATCGAGATCATGGCGTTGATCGCCGAGGATCCGCCCACCACCTTGCCGCGCGGATACTTCAGCACCCGACCGTTCAGCCCGGCTTGCGGCTCGGTGTCGTACATCCAGTCGGCGCGAGGATTGCCGATAGCGAACAGGTAGCCCACGGGAATGTGAAACCAGAGCCAGTCATCTTTGCCGCCCGCCTCGAGTAGCAGCACCCTATTGCGCGGGTCTGCCGACAGTCGATTGGCCACAACGCACCCGGCCGAGCCTGCGCCGACGACGATATAGTCATAGTCGCCGTCCAGGGGCTCTGTGGGCCTGGCCATGTCGGGACGTCAGTCCTCGCCGAACACGCTGTCCTCGGGCGCGTCGGTCGGGCTTTCGAATTCCAGCCGGTAGCCGTCGGGGTCGTCGAAGCCGGCCAGCCACAAACCGTTGCCTACTTCCGGGGGCGGGGTGTCGAGGCCGCGGGCGGTGGCGTCGGTCCAGACGGCTGTAGCGTCCTCGCATTCGAAATAGATCGTCACCCCTTCGCCGACCGGGCCGGCGGCGACCCAGGCGTCCTGGCCCTTGGGCTTGAACTGCTGTAGCCGGATCGTCGCGCGACCCAGTTTCAGGCTGCACCAGCGCAGCACGCCCCGGTCATCCCAGCGCTTGTCGATCTCGAAACCCAGGCCATCGACGTAGAAGGCCAGCGAGGCCTTCATGTCCGAGACCCGGAAATAGGGGACGGCTTCCTTGACGTTTGCGGCGGCCATCATCTCTCCAGACTGTCGTTGCAAAGACCCTATAGCCTGCCCTTGAGCTTCACGGAATTGCGCCCACCTATCCTAGCAGCGTAAAGACGCGACCGCGTGAGCCTCTTTGAGTGTTGCCGCGTTATCTCGGGGGAGGATTTACGAATGGCCGATGTGGCGAGCGACGACCGACCCCTGGTGTTTGAAGACCTGGTGGGCTGGATGGCCGAGGGCGGAAAGCCGGCCAAAGCCTGGCGCGTAGGTGCCGAGCACGAGAAATTCGTCTACCGGCTAGCCGACAATTCGCCGGTTCCTTATGAGCCCGGCGGCATCAAGGCGCTGCTGACCGGCCTGACCCGATTCGGCTGGACGCCCGTGATGGAGGGCGAGCACGTCATCGCGCTGGAACGTGGCATGGCCAATGTCAGCCTGGAGCCGGGCGGACAGTTTGAGCTGTCGGGCGCACCGCTGGAGACCATTCACGACATCTGCGATGAGACCGGCAATCACCTGACCGAGGTGAAGCAGGTGGCCGACGAGCTGGGCCTGGGGTTTCTGGGACTGGGCTACACCCCGATCTGGCGGCGGGATCAGGTGCCGGTGATGCCTAAGGGCCGCTACAAGATCATGCGCGAGTACATGCCCAAGGTAGGTAATCTCGGCCTCGATATGATGTTCCGCACCTGTACGGTGCAGGCCAACCTCGACTTCGCTGACGAGGCCGACATGGTGGCCAAGTTCCGTACCTCGCTGGCGTTGCAGCCTATCTGTACGGCGTTGTTCGCTAACTCGCCGTTCATCGAGGGCAAGCCGTCGGGCTTCCTCTCGGCCCGTGCCAATGTCTGGACTGATACGGACCCGGACCGCACCGGCATGCTGGATTTCGTGTTCCGTGACGGCTTCAATTTTGAGACATATGCCCGCTATGCGCTGAAAGTGCCAATGTACTTCGTTAAGCGCGGCGACCGCTACATTGACGTCGCCGGTCGCTCGTTTGAAGATTTCATGGAGGGCAAGCTACCCGAGCTTCCGGGCGAACGGCCGACCATCAAGGACTGGGCCGATCACATGACCACCATCTTCCCGGAGGTCAGGCTCAAGAAATATCTGGAGATGCGCGGCGCCGACGCCGGGCCATGGAGCCGCCTCTGCGCGCTGCCGGCGCTATGGATGGGAATTTTCTACGACGCGCCCGCGCTGGCGGCGGCCTGGGACCTCTGCAAGGACTGGAACATCGAGGACCATGAGCGCCTGCGCGCCGACGTGGCCCGCCACGGACTGAAGGCGCAGATCGCCGGACGCAGCGTCCAGGACGTGGCCAAGGATATGCTGGCAATCTCCCGCTCGGGCCTGAAGAACCGAAACCGCCTGTCGGGCGGCATGGTGGATGAGACCGGCTATCTGGCGGAACTGGACCAGATTGCTGACAGCGGCATCACGCCAGCCGAGCGACTGCTGGAACTCTACCACACCCGCTGGGAAGGCGACGTCAGTCGGGTGTTTGCAGATTTTTCGTATTAGGGGCGGGCCGCTGAGGCCGGGGCCTATCGGGGCAGGAACAGCGCAGCGTGCCCCCAGGCGGCGCCGCTCTTTCCATGCGGCCAGGTCTGCGCCTCAAGGTCGATATAGCCCGGAGCGCCGGCCACCGGCGTGATCGAGGCGTCAAAGGCCAGAGTCCCGGTGCGCTTGTCGAACTTCAGGACGAACATCCCCTGTTCGCCGCCAAGCTCCGCCCCGATCACCACCCGGCTGGAGCGCGGATCGAGGGCAGCCCAGTGCGGGTTGAAGTCCTGCCTGAACTTCAGCTTCGACACCTGGCGGGGTTTTGCCGGATCGCTGATGTCCAGCACCACCACCTCATGGGCCTGGCCGACCGGCATGATCCAGAATTTGCCCACCATCACCGGAATACTGCACGACCCGCCCACGGTGTCATCCGTCGGGATCGGCGCGGCAAAGGTATGCACGTTGGTCAGGCGTGGCGTTTTCGAGTTGATGCCCGTCAGCCGATAGAGCCCGCAGCCGTAGCTGTTCATCATGATGCTGCCGTCTTTCAGCAGCCGCGGTCCAAAGGGGTAGCCTGCTGCCCCTGGGAACACGCTGCCGTCCGGCTTGGTTCCCGGCGGAACCGCGATGGTGTGCAGCAGGGTCAGGTCGGAATAGCGCCAGATCTGCACCACGTCGGCGCTGTGGTCCTCCATCATCGGCGCGCTGGTGGTCACCAGCCGGTCGATGTCCAGCATCGGCACCATCGCATAGGGCCGCACGGGCTTGGCCTGGGTCTTGACGTCCGCCGACACCCATCGGAGCAGGTCCCCGCCGGCGGTGTATTCGGCAATTCCACCCGCCGCGCCGGGCATCAGCGCGTCGCCGGTCACCGGGCTCGGCCCATCACTCCGTAGGAAACCCAACAGCATCTTGCCGTTTGAAAGCCGAACGAAATCATGCCCGAAGCGCAGCGGCTTCGGCGGGTCAATCGTGCGTCGAATCTCCAGCTTCGGCGGGTTCGACACATCCAGCAGAAAGGTCTTCTCATGGTGATGTGCGTTGGCGAACAGCAGCGAGCCCTTCGCCGGCAATACGTATTCCAGGTGATGGGGCATCGAGCCCTTCATGCCGATGGGACGGGTCGAAAGCACCTTTCCCACCGTGGCGCTGCCCGGCCGCACGTCGACGACGGCAAAGAAATCCTCGTCAGCCTCGTCCTTGTCACCCGCAAAGATCAGCAGGTAGGGCGAAGGCCTGACAGCCTCCGCCGTCAACCACAGACCCCCCAGGCCTCCCATAACAAGGAGCGCCGCCAGCACCAGCTTCCGTCGCATCCTGATCCCCCGCCGCCGCAGTCAGGGGGTGAAGCCATCACTTGTCAAGGAACGCCCGCATAAGTGCGCAGCGGCGCGACTTGTCGCGATGCGCTATTCCCGCCACACATGTTGGATCTCGACACAACTAGAGGCGTCCGGCCACGATGTTCGACCCCCGTCTGTTAGTCGCCTGCTTTGCCTCGGTGGCTCTGGTGGCGCAACCCCTCGCTGCCCAGGAGGCAGCGGGTCGCCCGGTCGTCAGCAATCCGGCGCACCCCGAGGCCCTGCGGCTGGTCGACATCTGGCTCGACAGTGTCCAGGTCTATGGGCGGCTGCCGGCGCTTTCCTCGGCGATTGTTCAGGGCGACAGGATCGTCTGGTCCAAAGGCTACGGTGGCATCGACGCGGCGCGAAGGACTCCGGCGACAGCCCAGACCCTCTATTCGATCTGCTCCATCTCCAAACTGTTCACCTCGGTGGCGATCATGCAGCAATGGGAAACCGGCAAGGTCAGTCTCGATGTGCCGCTGACGACCTATTTGCCTTGGGCTACCTTGAAGAGGTCGCCTTCTATTGGCGACAGCACGCCCGTCACGCTACGTGGCGTCCTCAGTCACTCTTCCGGCTTGCCGCAGGAAGCCGACATTCCCTATTGGTCGCCGCCTGACTATCCGTTCCCCACCCAGGCGCAACTGCGGGCCAGCCTGTCGGACCTGTCGCCCGTGGGGCCGGCGGGGCGTCAGTATCATTACAGCAACCTGGGTCTGGCGCTGGTGGGGGAAACCGTCGCGGCCGTCGCGCGGGAACCCTATGCGGACTATGTGCAGACCCGCATCCTTGACCCGCTGGGTCTGAAGGACACACATCCCTTCCTGCCGATGAACCTTTACGGCACCCGGCTCGCGGTAGGCTGGGGCGCGCTTGATCGCGGCGGCAATCGGGCCTTACTGCAACCCTTTGATGCGCGTGCGCTGACGCCCGCAGCCGGCTACGCCTCCACGGTCGAGGATCTTGGCCGGTTTGCGGCCTGGCAATTCCGCCTGCTGCGCTCCGAGACCCCCGAAGTTTTGAAGGTCTCGACCCTGCGTGAACTGCACCGTGTCCAATACATCAGCCAAGATCGGAAAATTGCGCGCGGCCTTGGTTTCGAGGTCACCCGCAGCGGCGATCACACCTATGTCGGCACCACCGGAAACTGCCCGGGCTACAATTCCAATCTGTCCCTGCGCCCGGAAACCGAAACGGCGATCGCTACAGCCCTGACCGGATCGGAGTTGGCGACCGGCTACAACGAGGCGATCTTCGCGCTGCTCGACAAGCGAAACGGGTTTGGCTTCAGGGGGCCGGCCATAGACCCCGGTGCCGGGCTTGAGGCCTATGCCGGTCGCTACACCGCCCAGCCCTACGCCGCCGAGGCCATCATCGTGCCATGGGCGGGAGGTCTCGCACTCCTGCAGTTGCCTTCGCAAAACCCGGCCTCCAGCCTGATGCTGCTAAGGCCGATGGGTCGTGATCGCTTTCGTATTATTCGTGAGGATGGCAGCGAAGCCGACGAGGTGCGCTTTGAGCGCAACGCCGCCGGGCAGATCATCCGTTACATCTACTACAGTAACCCAAATGAGCGGACGGGCCCGGTGTAGTGCGGACCGCCGTCAACGTGACAGAGAACAAACTTCTTCACCAGGTAACAAATGAAGAATTTTGTCCTGCCAGAGATCGAAAATTCGAAAAATTGAGTACTGAAATACTCCACCGCGCTGTCATTCTGAGCGCCTGTTCGAAACCAAGGCGGCCTCAAATGCTCAATGCGTTCACCCGGCATCCCGAAACGGTCGGCGAGAGCTATTTCGAGCACCTGGGCTCGGCCAGTGGCTATGCGGCGACCATGGCGGCGGGTGCGGTGGCGTGCCTGCTACATGGCATTTTCCCGTTCGCCTTCCAGGCATCAGGCAGCCGACGCATACGCGAGTTGCACCACCGGATGGTGACGCATCGCACGGCAAGCAAGACCCGGCTGGAGCCCGGTCTGTCGGCCTGGTGCCCGGAGATCTGAACGCCCGCTACCAGATATTCACGCGCTGTTCCGGCGGGATGTAGAGCTTGTCGCCGGGTCTCACATCCCAGGCGTCATACCAGCCCTGGATGTTCCGCACCGGACCTATGACCCGGTAGAACGACGGCGCGTGGCTGTCGCTGGCGATCTGGCGGCGGGTGAAGTCCTCGCGAGCTTTTTCGCGCCAGGCCTGGGCATAGCCGAGGAAGACCCGCTGATCGCCGGTGAACCCATCGATCACCGGTGCCGGGGCACCCTTGAGCGAGGCGTGATAGGCATCCAGCACCAGCTTAAGTCCGCCAAGGTCGGCGATATTCTCGCCCAGGCTGAGGGCACCCTGCACCTTCACGCCGGGAAAGGGCTCGAAGGCGTCAAACTGCGCGGTGAGCCGGTTCGCCTGAACCTTGAACTTGGCGTCGTCCTCCGGCTGCCACCAGTCCGTCAAAACGCCGAAGGCATCCGCCTTGCGGCCCTGATCGTCAAAGCCGTGGGTGATCTCATGGCCGATCACCGCGCCGACCGCGCCGTAGTTCACCGCCGGGTCCGCATCGGCATCGAAGAACGGCGGCTGCAGGAACGCGGCGGGGAAGGCGATCTCGATATTGAACAGGTGGTAGTAGGCGTTGACGGTCTGCGGCGTCATCCCCCACTCGGTCCGGTCCACCGGCTTGTCAAAGAGTGCGACCTCGCGCCGCCACTGAAAGACGCCGGATCGCATCACGTTGCCGTAGAGGTCGGCCGGCTTCATCTCCAGCGCGGAATAGTCCAGCCACTGTTCCGGATAGCCGATCTTCAGGCCCAGCCGGTCCAGCTTCTCCAACGCCTTGGCCTTGGTGGCGGGGCCCATCCAGGCCAGATTTTCGATCCGCCCGCGCATGGCGTCGCGGATGTTGGTCACCAGCGCAATGGCCTTGGCCTTGGTTTCCGGCGGGAAGTACCGGGCGACGTAGACCTTGCCGACGGAATCTCCCAGCGCGCCGTCCATCCAGCGGGCGGCCCGCTTCCAGCGCGGCGACTGTTCCTTCTGGCCGCCCAGTTCCTTGCCCTGGAACTCAAAGCGCGCGTCGACGAACCGCTTGGAGAGGTAGGGCGCGGCGCCATCAGTCAGGTGAAAGGCCTGCCAGGCCTTGAGGGTGTCTATCGGAGTGGCTGCATAGATTGCGGTGATCCTGGGGAAGGCCGGCTTGCTCCAGACGATGATCTTGTCGGCTTTCGGCAGGTCCGCCGCCGCCAGATAGGATTTCCAGTCAAAGTCGGGCGTGTAGGCGGCCAGTTCGGCCGCCGTCATCGGGTTATAGGTCTTTTCCCGGTCACGCTGCTGGACGCGTGTCATGCTGGCTTCTGCCATTTTTGTTTCGAAGGCCACGATGGCCTTGGCGTTCTCCGCCGGCTTTTCCCAGCCGATCAGGGTCAGCATCCGGGCGACATAGGCCTCGTACTTGACCTTCTTGTCGGCGAAGTTGGCCTGCAAATAGTAGTCGCGGTCGGGCAGACCCAGCCCTGAATTTGACGTCAGCAGCACGTATCGGTCCGGTGCCTTGGCGTCGAGGAAGATTTGCACCGGAAGGATCGAGGTGAAGCCCGAGGTGCTGGCCTTGGCCATCAGGGCAGTAAAGTCGGCCTTGGTCTTGACCTTGCGGATCATCGCCAGGTCCGGCGCAATTGGCTTGGCGTCCAGCGCCTCGACGCGCGCTTCATCCATGAACGCGCGGTAGGCTGCGGCGATCTTGGCCGCGTCAGGGTGGTCCAGCTTGCCGGCGGCGGCGTCTTCCAGAATGGCGTGGATGCGCACTTCCGACAGCGCCTGCAGTTTGTCGCCCGGACCATAGCGCACCCGGTCGGCGGGGATTTCCGTCTGTTCCGCCCATTTGCCGTTGGCGAACCGGTAGAAGTCATCGCCGGGCTTCACCGAGCGGTCCATGCCCGAGAGGTCAAAGCCCCAGGTTCCATACTTAGGCGACGCCAGCGATTCAGCGGCGACCGGCGTAACCGCAACGGCCTGCACTTCGACCTTGGGCGCCTGAGCCTGAGCCTGAGCCTGAGCCTGAGCCAAGCCAGTCGTCAGTGTCAGCAGCGCCGCAGCGCTGGTGGCCATCAAGCGGATGCGGAACGTCGAGACCATAGGCGGATTACCTTCCAGAGGCGTCGGTGTGGTGAGGTCGGCCTCGCCGGGAAATGAGACGAAACTACGACCTTGCGAGTCCATCGCACATTACAGTTCGGTCAGACTTGACCCAGACGACGGTCGCAGGGATGAGTTCACGCTTCACGGGAGTTGATCATGGTCCGTATCGCCGCCGCCGCTCTGCTCGCCCTGGCGATGGCCCAGCCCGTCGTCGCTGCCCAACCGCCCCGGGTCAGCATCAGTGACTATGGCCAGTTGAAAACACCCTTGCCCTATCCTTATGACGAGGCCGCCAACGCTACGGCCCAGACTGACAAGGCCTTTGCCAAGGCCAAGGCCGGCAAGAAACTGTTGCTGATCAAGATGGGCGGCAACTGGTGCGGCGACTGCCGGATCCTGCAGGCCACCATGGACCTGCCCGAGATGAAGGCCTTCCTGAACCGCCACTACGAGATGATCAGCATCGACGTGGGCCGCATGGACAAGAACCTGCAGGTCCCGGCCCGCTACGGCGTCAAGGACAAGCTGGAAGGCGTGCCCGCCATCCTGATCGTAGACCCGAAAAGCGGCAAGCAGCTGGTCGCCCGCGCTGACGTGGCCGCCCTTGCTGACGCGCGCCACATGAGCCCGCAGGCCTTGGCCAACTGGCTGGCGAAGTACACGCGGTAGGAAGTCTCAGGGAGACTACGAATGGCTAACGATCAAAAACTGCGTGCCGTGTCGGCCCTTCACTGGGGCGTCAAGCAGAGCTTCCGGGGCTACGTGGCGATGATGGGCGGCGTGACCGAGGTCGATGGTGG
>JANORH010000054.1:0-5995 GCA_031415215.1 Alphaproteobacteria bacterium
AGCGCGTCCCCGACATCCACGTGTTTGCCCGTGACATGAACTTGCATCTGATGATCAACGCTCCGTCAGCTGGTTTGTGTCAAGTCGGTGAAAACATCGCCAGCGCCTGCTGAATGGTGATGACGAGAATGTGCGCAGCCAGGGCCAGTACACTCGCACTGGTGATCGCGATCCCATATCCGGCCAGGGCGATCAGCCCATCGCGCTGGATCAACGAGAATGCCAACACCGTAACGGCCAAAGCCGGCAAAATGTTGCCCAACGGAATGGGCAAAATCAGAACGATCGCCAGCAAGGTGCACAGCACCCCGATCAACCGCTCGCCGACCGGATTGAACAGGAACACCAGCCGGGGCTGCGATATAGCCTCGATCTTCTGCAGCCACGGAATCACGCGCGGAAGGCCGCTCCTCAAGCCCGCCACGGCAATCTTGCGTCGCTTGACGCCCTTGGGCAGCCAGGGCGCGGATGCGCCGATCACCAGCTGGGGTGCCAGCAACAGCAGCGGAAATCCGAAGATCGTCGTCGCGCCCGGCGGCAGCGGCAGGGTGCAGATCAGCCCGAACACGAACAGCAATGCGCCGATGGCCCGCCCGCCGAACATCCGGGTCAGGTCCGAGATCGAGATTTCCGGCGCTTCATGGGCGGCAATCGCCGTCAGGACACTGGAGAGCGGAAGCTGGTCGGTCGACGAACTGGGCATAGGCCTTCCATCTGGCGTGTCATCTGCGCCGCGCCAAGTGGCACGGGGCGGAATATCGTCAGGCGGGCTCTTTCAGCATTCGGCGGCGGTCGACTGAGGACGGAATGCGCATCGCCTCGCGATATTTCGCCACCGTGCGCCGGGCGATATCGACGCCGACGGTTTTCAGCAGGTCCACAATCGCGTCATCGGAGTGCACATCGGCCTCGCGCGCTTCGGTGTCGATCAACCTGCGGATCCGGTCGCGGACGCCTTCGGCAGAATGCGCTTCGCCCCCCTCGGACGACGCGATGGCCGATGTAAAGAAAAACTTCATCTCGAACACACCGCGCGGTGTGGCCAGATACTTGTTCGACGTCACCCGGCTGACAGTGGATTCGTGCATGCCGATGGCTTCGGCCACGGTTTTCAGATTCAACGGTCGCAGATGCTGGACGCCGAACGCCAGGAACGCGTCCTGCTGGCGCACGATCTCGGAGGACACTTTCAGGATGGTGCGCGCCCGCTGGTCCAGGCTCTTGATCAGCCAGCTGGCCTGGGCCAGGCAATCGGCGACAAAGGTCTTTTCCTGATCCGTCCGCGACTGGCCTGACACCTGGGCGTGATAGCGCTGGTCCATCAGCACGCGCGGCAGGGCGTCGGAATTCAGCTCTACGTGCCACAGCCCGCCCATGCCTTCACGCACGAACACATCAGGTGTCACCGGACTGGATGGCTCACCCCCAAACGCGGCACCGGGCTTGGGCGTCAGCCCACGCACTTCGGCGATCATCTCGCGCAGATCCTCGTCATCCACGCCGCAGACCTTACGCAGCGAGGTAAGATCGCGTTTCGCCAATAGCGGCAGGTTGTCCAGCAGCGCTGCAATTGCCGGATCATAGCGGTTCTGATCCTTTAGCTGGATCATCAGGCATTCCCGCACATCGCGGGCTGCCACGCCTACCGGGTCAAATCCCTGGATGACACCCAGCACCCTCACGACCAGCGCCTCCTCGCAGCCCAGTCGCTCAGCCACCTCCAACGTCTCAGCCCGCAGATAACCGCCGTCATCGACAGCGTCGATCAGCACGCCTGCAATGATCGTTTCGGCAGGCGACAGGCCCGACGCCGCGAGCTGGCCCTGCAGGTGTTCCGACAGGGTTAGTTCCCGGGTCAGCCGTTCCTCAAAACCCTCGCCATCCTGGTCAAAGCTGCCGCCGCTGCCGGCCTTCGACCAATCGACCGCGCCGCCGACGTCCGCCGCCGCCTCGGGCGCGTCGCCAGTGGCGCGTTCGCCGGGTGATGCATCGTCATGGGTGGCGTCCAGATCGGCGCGGGCCTCGGCGTCGGCCACCTGTTCGGCGACAACGGGACCATCAGTTTCGGACGGACCCTCTGCTTCGGCCTGGCCCTCGTCGCGCTGCAGCAGCGGGTTGCGCTCCAGCTCTGCATCGATGAACGCCTCGACCTCAAGATTCGACATCTGCAGCAGCTTGATCGCCTGCTGCAGCTGGGGGGTGATGACCAGCCCCTGTCCCTGCCGAATCTCAAGTCGTGCGCTGAGCGCCAATTGCCCGTCCCCTGGACCCGTTACTGAAGGCCAAGCTAAGGGTCGAACCCCACTGACAGGTTAACGCCGGTGGATTTGACCGCGTCGCGCAACCCCATTGACAGCCGAGCGCCGAATCCGCCTTGCTTCTCGCTCATCTGTCAGCAGTTGGCCGGAGGACCGATGCGCCGCGCCGACCGCCTGTTCCAGATCGTCCAGATCCTGCGCCGGGGCCGCCACCCCGTTACAGCCCTGGCCGTCGCCCAGGAACTGGAAGTCTCCAAACGCACCGTCTACCGAGACATCGCCGACCTGATCGGCCAGCGCACGCCGATCCGGGGCGAGGCCGGTGTCGGCTACATCCTTGAGGATGGCTTCGACATGCCGCCGCTGATGCTGACCCAGGACGAGGTTGAGGCCGCCGTGCTGGGCGCCCAACTGGTGGCCGCCCGCGGCGACCCGGTGCTGCGCCGCGCCGCCCAGGATCTGATCGCCAAAATCGGCGCTGTGATTCCCGAGGCGCTGCGTCCGCTGGTCCTCGAACCCGCCACCCGCGCGGCCTCAAACTGGCGCTCCACGCCTGACAACCTCGACATGGCCCAGGTCCGCACCGCCATCCGCGCCGGCCACAAGCTCACCCTGACCTATCGCGACGAACAGGACGCCGAGAGCCAGCGCACCATCTGGCCGTTCGCCATCGGCTATCACGAGACCACGCGCCACATCGTGGGATGGTGCGAACTGCGCAACGATTTCCGCAGCTTCCGCACCGACCGCGTCGCCGCCGCCGTCTTCGGCACAGACCGCTACCCCGACCGCCCCGCATCCCTGCGCGCCCGCTGGCGCCGCCGCCAGACCGAGCTCTGGGCCGCCCACACTGCCCACAGGCCAGCCGCGCCCTGAGCGACATCCTGTTTGATCCGTGCGCCCGCCTCAGATCTTGCGATCTCGCCCCGCCCAGTACGGCGCACGCAGGGGGGCCTTGAGGATCTTGCCGGCCTCGCTGCGGGGGATAATCGCGACGAAGTCGAAAGACTTGGGGACCTTGTAGCGCGCCAGCGTCTCCTGACAGTGCGCGCGCAGCTCGGCCGCCAGGCCTTCGTCGCCCGTGACGCCGTCGCGCAGTTGAACAATACCTTTGACGTTTTCACCGAACTCTTCGTCCGGCACGCCGATCACGGCGACATCGGCCACCATCGGATGCAGGTGCAGCACGCCTTCGATCTCGGCGGGATAGATGTTCACCCCACCGCTAATGATCATGTCGATCTTGCGGTCGGTCAGCCAGAGATAGCCGTCCGCGTCGATCCGACCGACGTCGCCGGTGGTGAAAACGCCCGGCGCGAGGTGGGCTGCGGCCGTCTTGTCCGCGTCATTGTGGTAGACGAAGTCGGTGCCCATGAGATTGCGGAAGTAGAGGGTGCCCTCGTCTCCGGGCGGCACGGGATGACCCTCATCGTCGACCACCAGCACCTCAATCATCGGCGAAGGACGCCCGACGCTGCCACCCTTCGCCAGCCATTCGTCAGCGGTGATGGTCGAGATGATCGAGCCCTCGGTCGAGCCGTAGTATTCCGAGATCTTCGGGCCGAACCAGTCGATCAGCGCGCGTTTGACGCCGGGCGGACAGGGCGCGGCGCCGTGCCAGACGCCGGTGAGGGAGGCACCGGAGAACCCGGCGCGCGACGCGGCGGGAACGTCCAGCAGGCGTTTCATCTGGGTGGGCACGAGATGGAGGTTGGTCACGTCGTGCGCGTCGATCACCGCCAGGATTTCAGCTGCGTCGAACTTGTGGCGCATCACCACCGAGACGCCCGCCACCAGCGGCAGGAAGGTGAAGGCCCACTGCGCGGAATGGTAGAACGGGCCACAAAGCAGCGTGCGACCGTCGACCGCCATCATACCCGCCACCCCGGCGGCGGCCATCTTGATGATCTCCGGCCCCATCTGGGTGTTGCCGGACAGCATGCCGCGCACGCCCTTGGGCCGACCGGTGGTGCCGGAGGTATAGAACATCGGCCCGCCCAGGCGCTGGTCCGCCGGCTCCCCTGCGCTCGCACCGCCGATGAGGCCTTCGAAGTCGACGAAGCGCGGATCGTCGGCCAGGACGTTCACCCCGCCGCCTGCGGCCTCGCTGATCCCCACCACCGTGCGCACCGCCCTTGCGCGCGGATCGGCCAGGGCGCTCGCCGTGGTCGCGGCGAAACGGCCGTCGGCGACGACGGCGACCGCGCCGGCGTCCTCGATCAGATAGGCCAGCTCATCCGCCACGAAGTGCCAGTTCGCTGGCACATAGGTCCATCCGCCGTGAGCGCAGGCCAGGGCCACCTCGAACCAGGGCCGACCGTTTCCGGCCACCACCACCAGCGTGTCGCCGGCCACGAGGCCCTTCGCGCGGAGGCCGTTGACGAGGCGATTGACCCGCACGTCCAGCCCGGCCCACGAGGTCTCGCCGGTTTCGTCGATCAGGGCGATATCACCGCCCCTCTGCACTGCGAATTCGCTCGTCAAGACCGCCATGATCGTCCTCCGCCCGGTTTGCTCCCGGCCGGTCCATTGGGGGTGACCGGAAGAAGCTGGAGGAATACTTGGACACGGTGCCTGAAGTCACAAGGTCATTTTCTGGCCGGGAGACCTTCGGGCGTCCCGATTTGTAAGGCCAGGTGTATGGGCGTTTGTCACAAGTAGCTGTCAAATCGGCCGTACAGTTCGATGCGCGGGCGTGTGAAGCTTTGGGCGGCTGACGCGGCCCAGGTGTTTCAAGACGTAATTGTATTTATTATCTTAGCTATAATTTTCAGGAGCCGGGAAGCCATGTCGGCGCTGGCCTCAACGCAGCCCAGCTGTCCCTTATTTCCCTGTCTCGCTCCAGGGGTTCACTCCAAACGATGGCGTGGTGTAAATTAAGTATTATGTCCCCTGAATTCCGGCGGGCGGTCCCTGAATTCCCATTGCCCCCTAGAACCGGGTCGCGCGTTCCGGATACTTCGGGGTGCAGGCGTTATAGAAGTCGGCCATCCGGGCCATGTCCTTCTCATAGTCGCCGCTGGGCATGATCGCCGGGCCAAGCCCCACCACCTTTCGCCTGTAGTCGGCCATGCCAAACACCAGGGGTACGCCCGCCCCCAAGGCGATGTAGTAGAAGCCGGTCTTCCACTGCTCAGCCTTGCCGCGCGTGCCCTCCGGCGCGATGGTCAACATGAACTCATCGCGGGCCGCAAACTCAGCCACCATGGCCTGGATCACATTGGCCGACCTGGATCTGTTGATCGCTATGCCGCCCAGCTCGCGCATGATCTTGCCAAACGGCCAGCGGAACAGCGATTCCTTGGCCATGAAGCTGAGATCGAGGTTCAGGCCGTCGATCCCGCCCATGAAATAGACGAAGTCCCAGTTGCTGGTGTGGGGTGCCGCGATCACCACCATCTTTCGGGTCGGAGCCGTGCCCTCGACCGTCCACCCCCGCAACCTGAACCAGATAGCCAGCACCCTTTTCACTGACCGCGCGACCCAACCCAACTTCGCCATCATATCGCCCGGTAAACTCGCGACATGCCTGGCCGCCCGGGGATGAGGATCACAGAAATCAAAGCCCCATTCGAGCGCTCATTTGTCGCCCGGGGGCCTGGCCACGCATCGAGAGGTCAGCTTTGAATGACGCGAACACTTGCCGCCCCCATCGGGTCGGACAAGGACGCACCGGCGCAGGCTATGCGAAATCACATAGCCAGTCTGTGAAATCGGTGATCTGTGCAGTGTTTAGA
>JANORH010000055.1:0-2612 GCA_031415215.1 Alphaproteobacteria bacterium
TGGCCGAGGCCGAGGCGCGGACGACGGACGCGTTCTTCAACCTGTTCGACCGGATTCCCCGGCCATGAGTGACACTCTGGAGTTCACAATCCTGGGCTGCGGATCATCCGGCGGTGTTCCCCGCGCCGACGGGGAGTGGGGTGTCTGTGATCCGGACGAGCCGAAGAATTTCCGCATGCGCTGTTCCCTGCTCGCCCGACGACTGGGGGAGGGCTCGCAAACCACTGTGTTGATCGACGCGTCACCGGAGATGCGGATCCAGACCGCACGCGCCGGCGTCAAGCGGATGGACGCGGTATTGCTGACCCACGACCACGCCGATCAGGTGCACGGGCTGGATGACGTTCGGGCCTTCTACATTCGTCAGCGCGCGCGGATTCCCTGCTGGATGGATCAGGCCACGCACGCCACGATGATGCGCCGGTTCGGCTATATCTTCGAGGGTGAGGGCGGCTATCCGGCAATCTGCAATGCCGAGAATATCCCGACACATGGGGTGCCCTGGCGCGTGCACGGACCGTCGGGCTCTATCCCGGTTGTGACCTTTGATCAGGATCATGGTGGCGTGCGGTCGGTGGGTTACCGGTTTGGCGGCGTGGCCTATTCCAGCGACGTCGTCGGTCTGGATGATGCCGCATTCGAGGCGTTGGCCGGGCTGGATGTCTGGATCGTGGACGCCCTGCGGCGTCATCCGCACCCCACGCACGCGCATCTCGAGCGCACGCTGGAGTGGATCGCGCGGGCCAAACCCAGGCGGGCAATCCTGACCAATATGCACATCGATCTGGATTACCAACAACTGTTGGCGGAGTTACCGCGGGGGGTCGAACCGGCCTATGATGGCATGGTGATCCAACATCAACTCGGGCCGATAGAGACGTGAGTGTTCCGTCACTTAAGCTAGGTTTCCTCGCGTCGGGAAATGGGTCCAGCGCACACGCGATTTGTGAAGCCCTCCGGCTGGGAGAACTGGCGGGCGAGGCACGTTTGTTGGTCAGCAACCGGCGCGAGTCCCGGGCCCTGGACTGGGCACGATCCAGAGGTCTCGCGGCATTGCATGTGCCGACCCTGGGCGACCCGGACGCAGCGGACTATCGACTGGCGCAGACCATGCAGGACCACGGGGTTAACCTCATCATCCTCTCCGGTTACCTGCGGCATCTGGGCCCTGTGACCCTGACGGCCTTCAGGGGGCGCATCCTCAATATTCATCCGGGCCCGCTGCCGCACTTTGGTGGCGAGGGCATGTATGGGCGGCGCGTTCACGAGGCGGTCATTGCGGCCGGAGTGGCGCAGAGCGCTATCGTCATTCACGGGGTGGACGAGGTTTATGATCGCGGCCCCGAGCTTACGCGTCGATGGGTGGTCGTTGAGCCGGGCGACACGGCCGAAAACCTCGAGGCCCGTATTACGGCGCTGGAACCGGCGTTCTTTGTGGAGACTCTGAAGCGGATCGCTGAGGGTGACCTGCGTCTGCCGGGCGGCGTGCCGTGACGGACTTGGGAGTATCTGGGGTGCCGGCCGAACTTCAGGCGACGATTTCGCAGGTTTTCAAACCTTTGGGTTGGATCGTCAGCGCGCTGCGTCGAGAGACCGAGAGCGCGGAGTATGCTGCCTGGGTATTCGAGGTTAACGGCGCCGAGGTCCGTTTTCGACAGGCCCGGACGACGCCGGCAAAGGCGGGCCAGTTTGTGACCATCTGGGCTCGTGTGCCAGCCGGCCCAATCCGACCATTCGATATGGCCGATCCGGTGGCGCTGTTCATCGTCAGCGTCTGTTCTGGCGAAGAGGCCGGCCAGTTCGTGTTCTCAAAGGCCGCACTCCAGCGTCAAGGCGTCGTGTCACGCGACGGTATCGGCGGCAAACGCGCCATCCGGGTCTATCCACCGTGGGATATCGCGCCGAACCGTCACGCTCAGAGGTCGCAGGCGTGGCAAAGCGAGTTCTTCCTTGGGTTCGGAGAGGCCGGGGTGTCTGATCACGCTCGAGCCAAAGCGCTCTATGGGTCAATTTCCGATAATATAACTTAGGCGCAAATTGCCTTGCGTTGGGCAAGATGGTTTCCATCCCCTGACGCTAGCATCATGAACCCAAGCCTAACTGATAGCCCAGCGGAGCCCCAAAACGATCCCGCCCCACAAGGCCAATGATACAAGCGCGCCAATCAGGAGGCCAAACCCTATGGGCAGGGGGCGAGCAGGCGCCTTGCGCGACCGCCGTTCAATGGCGACGCTACGGTGGAAGATTGCCTCGCTCATGGCGCACCGCTCCCCGATCTTCGTTGGGTTGACCTTAGGTGATTCTCCTGAAACGCGCGTAAACGCATTGGTGGCGACAAAGTGACGCATGTTGTCCGGCCCGAGGGCTTGTGGAATTCCGCATTCGGCACCAACTCTAGGAACGGTGCGGGACACCTTCAGGAGTTTACCCCGATGCGTTTGATTTTGATTTCAGCCGCCGCCCTTCTGGCCAGCGCCACAGCCGCCCGCGCCGCGCCCCCCACTGTTCCCGTGGGCGTTGCGCGGTTGTTGAAGAAGAATTTTCAAACCACCTATGGCGTACGCGAGGCGGACCCCCTGACGGCGGATTTGCAGGCCTCGGTCGAGAAAACG
>JANORH010000056.1:0-3569 GCA_031415215.1 Alphaproteobacteria bacterium
CGATCACGCGGTCCGGGTCGAGGCCGAATTCCTCGTAGAGATCGCGCTGCTGGGTCGGGGCCACCAGGTTAAAGAGCAGCGTCTGGAAGCAGTGCGCGGCCCACATCTCGATGGTTTCGTGTTCCTTTTCCGACAGGTGCGGGATCGTGCGATCCGCCCAGATCTTCCCGAATTTGTGGTGGAAGGCCTCGTCGGTCATCACTAGCTGCATCAGCTTCTTGGCCAGTGGATCGTTGGTCTTGGCGAACACAGTGGCGAAAGCGCCCATGGCCAGGCCTTCGACCAGCATCTGCATGCCAATGATCTTCTTGTAGACCTCGGGACTGCCGATGATGTCGACCAGCAGGGTCTTCAGCGTCGGGCCGCATTCCACCGGCTTGCCCCAGCGCGCCTTGATGTATTTGGCGAAGGCGGTGACGTGGCGGGCTTCTTCGCGGGTCTGATTGGCGGCGTATTCCTGCGCGCCCTGGTCCTTCAGCACGTGGCAAAGGCTGGCCGACAGGTTCAGCGCGCCCTGTTCCCCGTGCAGGATCGAGGAGAAGGTCCGCAGCGTGGACTGGTTCACGAACCGCACGCGGGTCTTCCAGTCGGAGAGGTGGTTAGAGACATAATCGGTGGACAGAGAGATGATCATGTCCTCCGGCAGGAGCATCTCGTTCTCCATGTCGAACGGCTCGTCGAAGTCGATGTACTTCTTGTCCAGCGGATCCCAGAAGTGGTCATGGGTCGCCGAGATGATCTTGTCGAAGGCGGTCGAGCGGTTGCCGTAACGATCCAGTTCCAGCATCGACTCGAAATCGTCGGGCGCGACGGCGTCGTAGATGATGTCCTTGGTGATATTGCCGTCGGCGGCCATGGGTCTGCTCCTCGCCTGATGTGTGCGCATAGAATGCAATCTGAACAGTGATCAGTCAATGAAGATGACGGAGGTGTCATTTTCATTTCTCTTCTCGTCACGGATTGGAGACGGGGCCATCGATCCAAGACAGGATAGTGGAGAGCGCCCGCTTTAGGCCTCGGAAAAGGCCCTGATCGCGGATAGCGCGTGGCGAATTTCGCCTTTGAGGGGAACAAATGCCTGCCACTCGCCGTTTTGGCGAATTGACTTGCCGACCGCTCAATCCTGCATAGGAATGCGTTATGGACATCCGCTAGACCGTCTGACCGAGTCAAGTTTCTGGGGCATACACATGACAATGCGAACCGCTTTGGCCGCGAGCGCGGTGACGCTCGCGATAATCGCAAGCGGCGGCAGCGCCGCCGCCGGAACACTCTTTGGAATCAACGATTCTGATAATTCGTTGGTGATTATCAATCCCGAGGCCGCGACGGTCACGACCGTTGGATCTCTTGGCGTTGCGGGAGGCGACTTCGGCGACTTGGCCTATGACTCCACCACCGGCACTGCATATTGGGCGGCTGGACGGGGCAACAACAACCTCTATTCGGTCAATCTGACGACTGGTGCAGCATCGCTTATTGGTAACTATGGCGTCAATGACCTGTTCGGACTGACCTTCGATACCGCCAACAATACACTCTATGGATTTGCTACTAATCAAAATGTCTACACAATCAATGTTTCCACAGGCGCGTCCACTATATTGTCCGGAAATCATGGACTGTACCCAGGTGGGGCGGCTTATGTCGCCGCGACCGATACAATTTATCTGCAGGCGGCCGGTGGTGGCGGCGTCAATACCATTGACGCCGTGACGGGTGCGGGTACGTTTTTCTCGGCCGGTGCAGGCGCAATCAATGACAATGGTTTGACCTGGGATGTGGCCAGAGGCCGTTTCTTCGCCAACGACTACAGCGGCAATGTCTATAGCTACGCTGCAGACTTTAACTCCAGGTCCCTGGTGCTCAACTACGGAAGCAGTCTGGATGGTATCATCTCGGTTGAGACTGGCGCTGTTCCGGAACCGGCCACATGGGCCATGATGCTGCTGGGCTTCTTCGGCTTGGGTGCAGCCATCCGCAGCCGCAAGTCGGCAGCGCTCGCCGCCTGATTGACTGCAAAAACTGAAGTTCGACCCCCGGTGCGCTCCGGGGGTCTTTCTTTGAGCGGCCGCATCTCATCAATCGCCGCCGGCCTCGATCGCATCGATATCCGGGTCCGACAGCCCGAAGTGGTGCCCGATCTCGTGGACCAGGACGTGGGTGACCAATTCCTCAAGGGTGACCTCTCCGTTCTCGGCCCATTCGTCGAGGATCGGGCGACGATAGAGGAAGATGCGGCTGGGCTCTGGCTCGGCCCCGAAACCGGAGCGTTCGGCGAGGCTGACGCCCGAGTATAGGCCAGTCAGCCCGAACGGATCGTCGATGCCGAGATCCGCCAGCAAGGCGTCCTCGGGAAAATCATCGACCCGGAACACCACTTCGCCGGCCAGGGCCCGGAAGTCATCGGGCAGGGCGGCGAACGCGCGCTCCGCCATCTCGGCCAGATCATCGAGAGACGGCGCGCGGCCCGTGACAGCACTATTCATCGGGCATCACGATGTGCGGCGCATCAGGCGGGCGGATTTCGAATAGGCCGATGTCCAGTGGCTGCTGCGGCTTGATCGGCCGCATGGGACCCCGCGAGATGGCCTGCAGCGTGTCGGGCGCCAGGTCCTGCTTCGACCGGCGAGCCAGCCGCGCTTGCGGTGCATCCAGTGGCCGCTCTGCCGTGGCGACCCGCCAGTACGAGACTGTGAGCCGCCAGACCGTGCGCGGGGCTTTCAAGGCCTGCGGCCAACGATGGCCATCGGCATAGGTCGGCGACAAGGACTTCGGGCGCGGTGCACCGTCAGCAAGCTGTTCGGCCAGGCGACAGTATCGGTCTTCGGCGTCCGGCGTTGTGCCTGTGCGATCATCGTCAAGTCGACCGGCATAGGCATCCAGCGCCGCCTCGCGCGTTGAGAACGCCGGTCCCACCGCGTCGGTGGCGAAGACCACCGGCTCGTCGGCACGTCGTCTGGCGTCGCTCTCGCGGGCTGCCCGACCCAACGGGCGCGACAGCGCCAGCTCGGCAGTGGCAGCGACAGGATAGAGGATTGCGGTCATCGCCGACATTCTCGCTGAAAAACCTTACCGATAGAACGCCTGCTTTGCGTGCGAGGGATCAATACCGGGCCTAAGGTGGACAGGACTGATTCTCCGGGGCGGCAATGGGCGCGCACGAACTGATGCTGGCGGCGGCGGCGGGTGCGGTGAGCCTGGCGCTTTCGGCTGTCCTGTGGGCCTTGGCCCAGCGCCGTGCGGGGGATCGACGCGTCGCGGTGCTGAACGCGCGGATCCATCAGCTTGAGGCGGGCGCCGAGACGGCCCAGGCATCAGCCGAGGCTTTCGATTCCGCCCTGCTGGCTGTCGAGGATGGCCATGCCCTGCTGGCGTCTGGCGAGGAAAGCCTTGGTGTCTGTTGTGCGGCGTTGGGCATCCACGATACTGATCCTCAGGGGTTGTTGAACGCTCTGATGCGGGCCGATCCGGACCATGCGCGACGCCTGCGGGCGTTGTTTGAGCGCGGCGAGGCGTGCGCCTTCGAGGTCAAGGGACCCGCCGGGGTTTGCACCGTTGAAGGCCGT
>JANORH010000057.1:0-4024 GCA_031415215.1 Alphaproteobacteria bacterium
CCGCGCTGATAATAGGCGAAAGACGCGGTATAATCGCCATGATCCTCAAGCGCCTTGCCCAGCGCAAAGCAGAGGTGATAGCGATCGACCAGCGCGGTTTTCGGCACGGCCTCATAAGCGCGCATCTGCGTCAGCTCGCTATCGTCGAAGCGATAGGTCTTGAGGTTGGCCAGGCTCCAAAAGGCATCGCCGAAATCCGGCTTGACCCGATAGGCCTGCTGATAGTTCTCGATCGCCTCCGGCTGCCGCCCGATCGTCTTGAGCGCGTGACCCAATGCCAGATGGATGCTCGGATTGCTCGGGGCGCGGGCAGCATGATTGCGATAAAGATCAAGCGCGATTTCGAAGTTGCCTATCGCCAGATTCTGGTTGGCGAACAGAATCTCAGCCTGCGGGCTTCCGGGCTGCTTGTCCACCAACTGCGCGGCGGCTTCCAGCGCCTTGTCGAATTTCTGGCGCTTGCCCAGAATCACCACGTAGTCGTGGTGGGCGTTGGTGTTAGCAGGGTCCAGCACCAGGCACGATTCCAACAGGAATTCGGCCTCATCGTAAGAATTGAAGCGTAAGCCGATCTCGGCGAGCAGCCGCATGGCCTCCGGATGATGACCATTGTGTTGGAGAAAGGCGCGGCACAGGTTTTCGGCCTTCAGGAGCTTGCCCTCTTGCATAAAGCTAGCGACGCTGAGAAGCTCGGGAGGCAGACTTTCGAAATAGGCAGCCTGCGCGGCGGCATTGGCCGCATCCTGTTTCCGGCCGACCCTGGCATGGAGCTGGGCAAGCATTCGCCAGGAGGCCAATAGCGCGTTGTTGCGCATGACAGCGCCCTGATAGGCGGCAAGCGCAGCGTCGAAGTCACCCTGTTCGCGCAGGCAATGGCCACGTTCCTGAAACGCCCGGCCATATGCCGGGTGCGCCGCGGTCAGAGCATCAAGTGTGGCAAGCGCCCTACCCAAATCACCCGTGAAGCGTTCGGCGACAGATTTGGTGTAAAGCGTATCGAGATGCGAAGGATCGAGCGCGAGCACTTGGTCGCAAAGCTTGATGGTATCTACCGGATTGCCTTCCTGGAGCGCCGCTTTCGCCTTTTCGACAAGGGGTTCGACAGTGGGGGAGGCAATGACAGCTTCCGAAACCTTGCCAGCGTCGCCCGGCACTGGTTGCTCGACCGCATTTGCCAGATCGGACCCCTGCAATGTGTGGCCTCCGTGCATTGGAAAATTCAAAGCAAACGACATCGCGTTCCGCGATCAATGGCCACGTAACGCGATGGAGCAGCCCTTACGCGAAGTTACAAAGCGAGAGCCCCTTGCACGCATTGTGCAAGGGGCTCTGCCAAAAGTCTACATCGAGTAAGAAACCCGCAGGCCAAAGGTCTGTGGCCGCGAAGTCGTCACGCGGGTATCCCCGTCATTGGCGCTTGTGAACAGCTTTGGACGCTTGTCGCCAATGTTCTCGCCGAACAGTTCAACCCGCCATTCGTCCCTGCTCACGCCAATTGCAGCGCTGAAGGTGGTGAACGAAGGCTGATTGAACGAGCCCTTGATCGGCCCGATCGCATCGCCTGCCCTGACAGTGACTCCATTGATCGTCGCAGTCGGATTGGAGCAGCTGTTGGCGCCATAGATGCCGCCACCATAGGGTGATTGACAGCCCGTGTAGATGATGTTGGTGTTGTCGATGTTGGACGTAATCGTCTTGCCAACATAGTGCATGCCGGCCTGGACATATGGCTTGAGGCCCGAGGAGGTCTCCCACTCGTAGCGCACGCGCATGTTGCCCTGGAACTTGGGGCTCAGCGCCAGCGGGCTGCCGAGCGGGACAAGGATCCGCTGGCCGAGAACCTTCAGGGCAGGCACATAGCCGGTTAGTTTCGAGTCATTGTAGGAGAAGCCGGCACCGATCGTGAGCTCGCGCGTCGGACGCCAGTTGAGATCGCCCTCGAAACCATAGATGCGTGCGTTTGCGAGATTGACCACGAATGTCTGGTTCGAGATGTTCTGGTCGAAGGCGGCCATCTGGATGCCGGTCCACTCAATTTTGTAGGCAGCCAGATTGATCTGCATTGTGCGATCGAACAGCCCCAACTTGGCGCCGATCTCATAGTTCTTCGCATTGTCGGGAGCATAGGACCGGTTGGCGGCGCATTGCGCAGCCGAGAGCCCGCCCGAACCACTGGTGCTGTTGCAGCCCTTGCGGTTGAAGCCGCCGGGACGGAAGCCTTCCGAGTACGTGGCATAGACCAATTGATCAGGCGTGATCTTGTAGGTCAAGTTGCCCTTGAAGATCACCCCGGAATAGGTCGTGGGGTTGATGCCGGCCAGATTGACTGACAGGTTTGAGCTTGTGACGAAGGTCGTTGGCGGCGTGGCGGCGCGGGAATAGGTTCCCGTTACCGGATTGTAGATGCCGCGAAGAGCGTCGGAGAAGCTGGAGTTGGATCCGCCGCGCATGCTCACTTCCGAATTGTAATAGCGCAAGCCGCCGGTCAAGGTCAGCTTGTCGGGGACCAGGTCGAACGATACTTCGCCATAAAAGGCATATTGCCGGTCACGACGTTCGATGACGTTGACAAAGCCCGTACCCACCGGACGAGGTCCCAGACCCAGCACATTCGTTGCCGCAGTGGGGGTCAGTGAATACAGGAATCCGGCAGCGGGCAGTGTGTAACGCCATTCTGTGTCGTCGAGGATCTTGTTGACGTCATAGAAAGCGCCAACCGTGGCGCGAATGCGCTTGTCCGCCGGTGTTGTCAGGCGCAACTCATGGGTCCAGCGCTTGTTCTTGTTGTCGACCAGATAGCTGTTGGCCGGCGAATAGCAGGTGTTACCTTGCGCTGCCGAGCCTGCGTAGCCCGAATAGTAGACGCCGCGGTCGCAATTGTAGAACGGCATGAACAGGCCGATGTTGGCGTATGTTGCATAGTCGGAATTCTGAATCGCGCGGCGATTGAGATAGGAGCCAGCATAGATCAGATCGAGCATGCCCAGACGGCCATTCAGCGTCAGCGTCGTCATGTCAAATGTGTCTTTGAGCGTGTTCGGGCTGTACTTCTGGACCTTGAGGTCGCCCACGGAGGGATCGTAGTCAAACACACCGTCGGTCTTGAGCGTCTGGCGCATATGCATTGCGCTGAGCGTCCAATCTTCGTTGATGTTCCATTTTGCCTCAAGGCGGCCGCCGGCATAGGAGGCGTCGTTGTAGTTATCCTCGATGAAGGCCGAATTCGAGATCGACTGGCGCGTTGGCGCGATATAGCCGCCGCTGGTGCCGGTCGCAGTGCCGACGCAGTTGACCACACCGACGCAAGATTGGATTGCCTGGGCAACCAGCAAGGGATTGCCGGTCGGGATCCTGCCCGGGCTGCCCGAATTGAACGGCATCCGATAGGTGCCAGCGACATTGTCGATATAGCCGCCCTGATTGTCGTTAAACACGACCAGGCGGATGCCGAACGTGTCCTTGACGATCGGGATGTTAACGAAGCCCTGGGCCGAATAGCTCTGGCTGCCGCCCTTGGTTGTGCTGGCCGAGGCGCTGAAGCCTGCCTTGAATTCCGAAAGGTCGGGCTTGTTGGTGATATAGCGGATCGCACCGCCCATGGCGCTGGCGCCGAACAGAGTGCCTTGAGGGCCGGCAAGAACCTCGACGCGCTGCAAGTCAGCGGAATAAACGTCCAAGTTGCGGCCAGGCGTCGAACTCGGGGCATCGTTCAGGTAAAGCGCAACATTAGGCTGCACGCCAGAAACACCCAGGATCTGCGCGCCGGCCGTATCGGTGGACAGGCCGCGAATATAGATGGAGGAAATGCCAGGGCCACGCGAGGCGGTGCGCACGTTGGGCAGATATTCCACCAACTTTTCGAAGTTGGTGACATTGAGCTTGGCCAGCGCATCGCCGCTCAGCGCCTGAATGGCGAGCGGGATCTTGTTCTGCGATTCCTCGCGCCGTGTGGCGGTAACCACAATATCGGCGATGCTGCCGTCATCTGCCTGCGGGGCAGCGTCCTGGGCAAAGGCCGGAGCCG
>JANORH010000058.1:0-3448 GCA_031415215.1 Alphaproteobacteria bacterium
TCATGCGTTCAGGTCAAATGTGACAGATCACTTTGCAAGGGGCGGCGTTTCTTCAGATCGGATTATTTTTCAAGCAGTTCGCGGGCGCCATCTGCCCTTCTACAATGAAATGGACATCTCTCTTGACCCCTTCCCGCAGACCGGCGGCACAACGACCTGCGAATCCCTCTGGATGGGAGTGCCCGTCATCACGCGATTCGGCCCGACCGTTTTTGAGCGCTTAAGTTACTCGGTGCTCGAGAACCTTAGCCTCGGCCGGTTCTGCGCTAGGGACACCCAAACATACATCGCGGCCGCCGTCGGGCTGGCTAAGGATGTTCCGAAGATTTCAAACCTTCGAGCGACACTGCGCAATCAAATGAAAGCCAGCCCACTTGGCAAGACAGAAGCGTTCGCTCACGATTTCTACAATACCATGGAAACGGTCGTTAAGGCGTCACGCCGGCAATGACAAGAGCCCGCGTGTCTGAAGGCCGACGTAGTACGCGATGTAAGAGTCCCAGAACTGCCTGCTATTCCATCCTTTTGGTATGCAGATCTCGGAATTTATGCGGCTGTGTGGCTCAGACAGGTCGGGTGAGCGATTGAGCTCGACGAGACACCGCAAGTCCAGCCGGTTTTCAACTTCCATCGCAATCAGACGAGCAAAGTCGCCTTGGGTTCCAACAATCCCTGAGGGTCGCGCGATCACGTCTGATTGCCCATATTCAAGTATCCGACTCACTAGCCTAGAATAGGCCTGTCCGAGCAGGGGCACCGGGATGTTGTCGCGAATGCAAGTTGGAGCCCGCACGAGACCTGGCTTGTCGGCGAGCCAATTCTGAAAGAGCGACCAAGCCAAACGACCTTCCTCGAGTACGCCGAACGGTGCCGGGATCACGAACCTACCGTGAGTAAGGCCCGCCCAGCGAGTCTCGTGTCGCCAAACCTCGCGTGTAAGCGATTGCGACAGTCCATAGCGTGTAACCGCGAGATCGACAGGATCGGAACCGCCCTCACCGGCCTCAAACGTCGTCCCGGTCGTGATAATCGCCCTCGCGTCACTCGACGCCAGGGCTTGGGTCACAATCCTTAAGCCCTCGACATTACGCAGCAGTCCCACAAGTGGATCATACTCAGGTTCGCGGTAGTTCGAAATCTGCGCCGCATGGTGCGCCATGAGATCAGGGCGGTGGTCTTTGATGAGATTGCAAAATCGTGCGGTCGCAAACGGTGTTTCGAAGACAACCTCAGCGATCTCGCAAAGCCGCGCGACTCGTTCGCGGCGTACACCCGCGTAGTCATCTCGATTGCGAAGCAGCGGGGCCAACACAAAATGTCCGTCAGCGGCAAGCGCCTCGGCAATCCATAGGCCGGAGAAGGCACTGGCCCCAGTCAATAATATGGTGGCCATTGAGCTGAACCCATCCTCTAAGCGCAGAAGCAATAGTCAGCGTAGGCCGCATCGGCAGGCGACATCAATGCCGGGACGCCAGGCCAGGCTATGGCGAAGGCCGGGTCATCCCAGCGCACCCCGGTGGCGTGGCCGGGCGTGAAGGCCGGCGCGATCTGGTAGAGGATGTCGGTGTCCGGCTCCAGGGTCAGAAAGCCGTGGGCCACGCCCCCGGGAATGAACAGCCCGCGCAGGTTGGTCGCCGACAGTTCTGTTGCCGTCCAGCGGCGATGCGTGGGGCTGTCCGGACGCAGGTCAACGGCGACATCGAATACCCGGCCCCGCACGGCTCGGACCAACTTGGTCTCCGCATAGGGTGCGTTCTGAGTGTGCAGGCCGCGCAGGGTGCCCTGGGTCGGATTGGTCGAGAGGCTGGTCTGAACCGGTGCGAATGCAATTCCTGCCGCCGCGAATTCGTCAGGAGCGTGCAGCCGCGCGAAACTTCCGCGCAGATCCGTGTGTGGCTCGGCCTCCACAATCACCACCCCAGCGATATCAGTGGCCAGAAACCGCATCAGTCCAGAATCCGCGTGGTCGGCGATGCGATCACAAATGTGCCGCCCCAGTCGGCGATGAACGCCAGTTGCCGGGTAATCTCGTCCTTCAGGTTCCACGGCAGGATCAGGACATAATCAGGGCGTGAGACGTTGACTGCGCCGGGGCTACGGATCGGTACGTTACTTCCCGGAAGGTAGCGGTTCTGCTTCGCCGGATTGGCATCATAGGCCTCGAAAATGTCCGCTGATGTGGTTCCGCAGTAGTTCAGGAAGGTGTTGCCCTTGGCGGCGGCACCATAGGCGGCGATGACCTTGCCGTCGTCCTTCGCCGCGCGCAGGAAGGTCTGGAAACTGTCGCGAACGGCTTCGACGCGGATGGCGAACCCGTCGTAGGTTTCGACCCGTTGCAGCCCCGCAGCGGCCTCTGTGGTGCGAAGGGTGCGCAGAGCCTCGGTCTCGGCGTGACCCGCAGCCTGATGGCAGCAGAACAGCCGCAGCGACCCGCCATGCGTCGACAGCAGTTCCACGTCGAAGGGTCGGAGGCCGTGCGCACGCAGCACCTGTTCCACCGCCAGCAGCGAAAGGTAGGCGTAGTGCTCGTGATAGATTGTATCGAACTGCACCTTCTCGATCAGGTTCAGCAGGTGCGGAAACTCGAACGTCAGCACGCCCTCGGGCTTCAAGACGTGCCGAAAACCGCCCATGAAGACGTTCAGGTCTGGCACATGGGCCAGCACATTATTGGCCGCCATCAGGTCAGCCCGGTCACCGCGCGCCGCCATCGCCTGGCCCGTTTCGGCGTTGAAGAACACCACGTCGGTGCGCACCCCGATGGCCCTTGCTGCCTCCGCAGTATTGGCAGTGGGCTCGACGCCCAGTACCGGAATGCTCTTGGTCAAGAAGTGCTTCAAAAGATAGCCGTCGTTGCTGGCCACCTCGACGACGAGCGAGTCTGGACCAAGCCCAAACCGAGCCGTCATCGCCTCGGCATAGAGGCGCGCATGTTCTACCCAGCCGGCTGAGAACGACGAAAAATAGGCGTAGCTGTCGTCAAAGATCGCGTCGGCCGGCACCTCGTGGTCCGCCTGCACCAGGAAGCAGATGTCACAGACCTTGGTGTGCAGCGGAAACGTCGGCTCTGATCCGAGCGCCAGCTGCTCCGGCGTCAGGTAGCTGTTGGCCAAGGGCTGATGCCCGAGGTCCAGAAACGTGCGAGTCAGCGGCGAACGGCAAAAACGGCAAAGACTCATGATCGGCCTTCGTAGTCCGTGATCTGGGCTTCGCACAAGGAGAGCGCGTCTTCGCCGTCGGCCTGCCGACGATACCACTCCATGGTCAGGGCCACCGCTTCAGGCGCGTCAAGTCGGCTCTCGAAGCCGATGGAGCGTGCCGAGTTCGCGGAGGAGGCTCGTGTACGCAAACTGCTGCCTGACGGCGCACTAGAGACGATAAATGATTGGGGTTTCGATCGATTTGATGAGCCTGCCGTTGAAGATGAAGACATGATCCTCATTGCGGC
>JANORH010000059.1:0-6312 GCA_031415215.1 Alphaproteobacteria bacterium
GCCCGCGGTACAAGTTCGGAAAGGTCCAGGTCGAGACCGAGCTTCAGAAGCTGGACAAGACCGTCCTGGAATCGTTGTTGTCGGTCCGTTCCGGCGAAATCTACCAGGACGAGCAGATCGAGCAGGCGACGGATGCCCTGACGTTTGCCGCCGGTGCCGCCGGTTTTGCGTTCGTGGACGTGCGGCCTCGCTATACGCCCAACCGTGAAAAGGGCGTCGTCGACGTCACCTTCTCGGTCAAGGAAGGTCCGCGCGTCTACGTGGATCGCATCGATATCGTCGGCAATACCCAGACGCTGGACTATGTCATCCGCCGCGAGATGAGTGTGGTCGAGGGCGATGCCTACAACCGTGCCCTCGTCGACCGTTCCAAGCGCCAGATCCGCTCGCTGGGCTTCTTCAAGGAAGTCGAGATAACCGAAATTCCGGGCTCCTCGCCCGACCGCACGGCCTTGCAGGTCAAGATCGAGGAGCAGCCGACAGGCGAACTTTCGTTCAGCGCCGGCTATTCATCCGTCGACCAGCTGGTGCTGGATCTGGGCGTCACCCAGCGAAATTTCCGCGGTCGTGGCCAGGATGTCCGGGCGCGGATATCGGTGGGATCCCTGAGGCAGCAGCTGGATGTCTCGTTCACCGAGCCTCGGTTCCTGAACCGTGACGTCGCCGCCGGCGTCGATGTCTATGGCTACAGGTACGATTTGTCCGAGTTTTCGGCCTACAAAACCACCACGTTCGGTACGACCTTCCGGGCGAACTTCCCGCTCAGCATCGATAGTCGCGGGGCCGTGCGATACACGCTGCGGCAGGATGATATCCAGATCGACGGACTGCTTTGCGACCCTTCGGTCGGCGTCGTGCTCTCGGCCTCGCTGTGTGAACAGGTTGGCAAGCGGTTGACCTCGCTGGTGGGCTATGGCGGCCGACTTGATCGCCGCAACGACTATCTGAACCCGACGCGCGGCTTCTATGTGGACGTCAATCAGGACCTCGCGGGTCTGGGCGGCGATGTGAACTTCCTGCGGACCGACCTTGAGGCCGGCTGGTTCTACGGCTTTACCAAGGATCTGATTTTCTCGGTCGTGGGCTCTGCCGGCTATGTCGTAGGCTGGGGCGGCGACAGCGTCCGGATCAACGACCGCTACTACAAGGGCGGTCTGAACTTCCGGGGCTTCGAGACGGCCGGTATCGGTCCGCGCGATCTCTCGCTTCAAAGGGCAGACGCCCTTGGCGGCAAGGCGTTTGCCATTGGCACGCTTGAGTTGACCGTGCCGACGTTCCTGCCCGAACAGTACGGCATCAAGGCTGCGGTTTTCAGTGATGTCGGCACGCTCGGTTTGCTCGACAAGAAGGACCGCAACTATCGCGCCGGCGACGTGGATTGTATCAATCCGACGCTGATCGATCCGACTGACCCGACCAAGACCATTTCAAATCTCGCCATTCCGGGTACGCGCAACGTCTGTATCCGCGATGACCTCTCGCTTCGGGCCTCTGCGGGTGTCAGCATCTTCTGGAAATCCCCTATGGGACCCATTCGTTTCGACTTCAGCCGCGTATTGGCCAAAGAAATCTATGACCGGGAAGAAACGTTCCGGTTCTCCACTTCAACCAGGTTCTAGAAACATGAACGTCAAGACTATCGTTTCGGCGAGCTGCGCCGCGACCCTCATGCTCTCCGGTGCGAGCACCGCTCTGGCACAGGCACCTGCCGCCGCTGCGTTGCCGCCACCGCAAGTTTCCCATGGCGCGCCCGTGCCCGGCATCTGCGTCTTTTCCGGGGAGGCCGCCATCGGTGCGTCCACCGTAGGCAAGTACGTGTTCACGCGGCTGCAACAGCTGACCCAACAGGCCAGCGCGGAGGTCAGCGCCGAGGAAACCACCCTCAACACAGACGCCAAGGCCCTCGACGGCCAACGCGCGACGCTCGATCAAAACACGTTCGAGACCCGCGCGTCAGCGATCCAGGTTCGCGCTAACGCGCTTCAGCGCAAGGTGCAGCAGCGGAATGCAGAAATGCAGCGCACCCAGGAAAAGGCACTCGGGCGCCTGAGCGATGAGATCGCGCCCCTGGTGCGCACCTCCTATCAGGCCAAGGGCTGTTCGATCCTCCTGAACCGTGAAGCCCTGACCCTGAACCTGGCCAATCCTGCTATGGATATTACAGCTCCCGTTGTCACGGCTCTGAACGCCAAGATCACGCAGTTCACGTTTGACCGTGAACGGCTGGATCAGGCCGCGACAGCCGCGGGTGCTCCGCGTCCTGCTGGTGCCGCCCCGGCGGCTCCGGCCCCTCGGCGCTAGGCAAAGGTCCTCGGGTCGGGTTACGACACCAAAGGTAGTCCATGCCCGATCCACGGTTCTTTGAAGATATTGGCCCCATCGCCCTCGGCGATCTGGCCACACTGACCGGCTCTGAATTTGACGGCGACGAAACGGACATCCGCCTGGTCTCGCGTGTTGCCGTGCTGGCGCACGCTGGTCCAGACAGCGTTACGTTTCTGAGCGACAAACGCTTTGCGGATCAGCTTGCGGTTGCGCGCCCGGCGGCCTGTTTCGTTCGACGCGACTGTGCGGACTTGATCCAGGTCGGTTGCGCCAGGCTGATCTGCGGCAACCCTCAGGCCGCCTATGCCATCGCTGCGCAACGGTTGCACAAGCCGCACTTTGGGGGTGGAGAAGCCATCGCCAAGGACGCCACCATCGAAGCCGATGTAATCCTGGGGCCAGGCGTTGTCGTCGGGCCCGGAACTCAGGTCGGGCGCGGAACCCGGATCGGTGCCAACACGGTTCTGGGACCGGGGGTCGCGATCGGTCGCGACTGTGAAATCGCGGCGAATGTGACCATCGGTTTTGCGCTGATCGGTGACCGGGTGAAGGTTTTGGCCGGCGCGGTGATCGGCGAGCCTGGCTTCGGAGCCACAGCTGGACCCAAAGGCTTGATCGATATCCCCCAGTTGGGTCGGGTGATTATCCAGGACGGCGTGTCGATCGGTGCCAACACCACGATTGATCGCGGGGCCTACGACGACACCGTGATCGGCGAGAACACCAAGATCGACAACCTGGTGCAGATCGCCCACAACGTGCGTGTGGGTCGCAACTGCGTGATGGCTGCGCATACGGGGATCTCTGGTAGCGTCGAGATCGGTGATGGCACGCAATTCGGTGGCCGCGCCGGGGTTTCCGACCATGTGTCCATCGGGACGGGTGCCCGGGTTGGCGCGGCAGCCGGGGTCATGAAGGATATTCCAGCCGGAGAAACCTGGGGTGGCATGCCCGCCAGGCCGATTCGTCACTGGCTCAGAGAAACAGCGTGGTTGGCCCGCATGGCTAGCCGCAAGGGTGGGAAGCAGACATGACGCGCAAGGCGCCGGTGGCGATCAATCCCACCGATATCGACATCACCGAAATCCTGCTGCGCATCCCGCATCGATACCCGTTTCTGCTGGTGGATCGTTGCGAGGACTACAAGATCTCCGAGTCCATCGTCGGCATCAAATGTGTGACCGTGAATGAGCCGTTCTTTCAGGGACACTTCCCCAGCTACCCGGTGATGCCGGCGGTGCTGTTGATCGAGGCGATGGCCCAAACGGGCGCTGTGTTGATGTCCAAGTCGCTGAATGTTGACGTAGGCGGCAAGGCGATCTTCTTCATGTCGGCAGACAATTGTCGCTTCCGCTCTCCGGTCCGTCCGGGTGATGTGGTGCGTATGCCCGTCCGGGTCGTCAGGCACCGTGGCGATGTGTTCAAGTTCGCGGGCCAGGCCATGGTCGGCGATAAGGTGGCGGCCGAATGCGAATTCGCCGCCATGGTGGTGGAGACCTGATCACTTGAGCGTAGACATTCATCCGACGGCCCTGGTCGCCAAAGGTGCCGAACTGGCGGATGGCGTCAGCATCGGCCCGTTCTCGATCATCGGCGAGCACGCCCGGATCGGCGCGCGTACCCAGATCCTGGCGCATGTGGTGATCGAGAACCGCACGACAATCGGTGCCGACTGTTCAGTGCGCAATTTCGCAAACCTGGGCGGACCGCCGCACCACACGGGCTACAACGGCGAGCCGACTGAACTCATTATCGGTGATCGTAACAAGGTCTGGGAGCATGTGACGATGCACATCGCTGCGCCGGGTGGCGATGGCTTCACCCGCGTCGGCAACGACGGCATGTACATGGCCACCAGCCACGTGGGGCACGACTGCGTGGTGGGCGACAACGTGATCCTGGCCCATTCCGCGACCCTGGGCGGCCACGTCCACGTCGGTGATTTCGTGATGGTCAGCGGATTGGCGGCGGTACACCAGTTCTGTCGGGTGGGCCGCTATTCCTTCATCGGCGGCCTCGCTGCCGTCACCAAGGACGTGATCCCCTACGGCATGGTGTGGGGCAACCACGCCCACCTGGAAGGCCTGAACCTTGTGGGCCTTAAACGTCGTGACTTCAGTCGCGAGACCATCAGCGAACTCCGCTCCGCCTATCGCCTCCTGTTTGCGGAGGAGGGGACGTTCCAGGAGCGGATCGACGACGCGGTGATCACATTCGGCAAAAGCGCGCCGGTGATGGAAATCATCGACTTCATCCGCGCCGACGGCAGCCGACCCCTCTGCCTGCCGGAGCGCGAGATCTGATGGATAAACTGGGCCTGATCGCTGGCGGCGGGAACTTGCCGGTAGAGATCGCCCGGCACTGCGAGCGGTCGGGTCGTCCGCTGTTTGTGATCCGATTGAAGGGGTTCGCCGACAGCAACTTGCAGCCTTATGCCGGCGCTGAGATCGGACTGGCCGAGATCGGCAAGTGCCTCAAGGCGTTGAAGCGCGCAGGATGTCGCGCCGTCTGTATGGCCGGTGATGTGGCGCGCCCGGATTTCACCAGCCTGGTCCCGGATTTCCGCGGTTTGATGTTGCTGCCGAAGGTGATTGCGAGCGCGCGCAAAGGTGACGACGCCCTGCTTCGGGTCATGGTCGGGGTGTTCGAAACGGCCGGATTTGACGTGCAAGGCGCGCACGAGGTGATGGACGACCTGACCCTGCCATTGGGCCTGCTTGGGTCGCGAACCCCCGCCGCCGAAGACCTGACGGATGCGGATCGCGCCCTTGAGGTCGCCCGCGCCATCGGGCGACTGGATATCGGTCAAGCCGCTGTAGTCGCGCGCGGGCTGGTGCTGGCGGTCGAGGCCCAGGAGGGTACCGACGCTGTTCTGACGCGGGTGGCCGAGCTTCCCGCCCATCTCAGGGGCAAGACAGGTGCAGGCGTCGGCGTACTTGCCAAGGCTCCGAAGCCGATCCAAGAGACGCGGGTTGATCTGCCGACCATTGGACTTGCCACCATCCACGGTGTGGCTCGCGCAGGATTAGCCGGGATCGTTGGCGAGGCGGGTCGCCTGCTGGTTCTGGATCGAGAGGCTGTGATCGAACTGGCCGATGAGCTCGGTGTATTCATTCTGGGCGTGGACCCAGCCGCCCCATGACCCCCAGGCCGCTCACCGTGATGCTGGTGGCGGCCGAAGCCTCCGGCGACGACCGGGGTGCAGGGCTTGCCCGTGCCTTGAAGCGACGACTGGGCAACGATGTCCGACTCGTCGGCGTAGGCGGCACCAAGATGGCCGCCGAGGGTATCGCGAGCCCGTTCGACATCACCGAACTCTCTATCTTTGGTCTGATCGAGGGCCTGCTGGCCTATCCGATGGTCTTGCGTCGAGCTGACGAAACCGCCGCTTTGGCTGAGCGCGAGCAGCCGGATATCGCGGTGCTGATCGACTCCTGGGGGTTCACGCTTCGTGTGGCGCACCGGCTGAAAAAGCTGGGTATTCCGCTGGTGAAGTATGTCGCGCCGCAGGTCTGGGCTTCCCGCCCGGGTCGGGCCACGACGGCGGCCAAGTGGTTTGACCATCTGCTCACCATCCATGTGTTTGATGCGCCGGCCTTCGAGGCGCACGGCCTGCCAGTGACCTTTGTCGGGGATGCGACGCTCGCGATAGACTTTTCAGGTGCTGATCCGGCCCGGCTGCGCCGCAAGATCGGGGCTCGGCCGAATGATCCCATCCTGTTGGTATTACCGGGCAGTCGGCCTACTGAAATTGATCGCGTCTTGGCGCCGTTTGAAGATGCCGTGACGCGCCTGAAGGCCGAGCGGCCCGATCTTCATGTGGTTGTGCCGGTAGCCCCGACCGTGGCGGCGCTGGCCAAGACCCGGATCGCCGGCTGGCCACACCGCGTTCACGTCGTGGAAGGCGACGATGCCAAACACGACGCCATGAAGGCGGCCACAGTGGCGCTGGCCTGCTCTGGCACCGTCACCACGGAACTGGCGCTG
>JANORH010000060.1:0-3494 GCA_031415215.1 Alphaproteobacteria bacterium
TCGACATCGCGCATCACGCCGGAGGGCTGGCCGCCCTGGGCATCGTAGTGGGCGATCAGACGACGGCAAAGTGCGCTGTCGAACACCCTGGGCACGATCAGAACCGGTGCCGAGATCGCCGCGCCGGCGTGGGCGTCGACCGACTTCAGGTCGTCAATCAGGGCGAACAGCGCCTGCGGTTCGGTCAGGGCCGCATGGCCCAGCACGCGGAGCGCCCGGTCGAGCAGGATCCAGCATGGCGGAGGTTCGCCTGCGCCATAGAGCCGCGACACAGTGCCGTCCGGATCCAAGAACCAGCGCTGGCCGGGGATCTGGTCAGCCGGCACGTTTTCCGGATCCGCGGCCCCTGCGGAGAAAAAGGCCGTGGCCACGCGGTCATCGAAGCGCGGGCGAACAGTCTTGAAGGCTTCGAGTGCCTCGGCGCGCCGGACGGGGTCGGAGGGCAGAAACGCCAACAATACATATCGTCCTGCCAGAGTGTTGAAGTGAAACAGCGGATTGTTGCGCGTCGGTGCGGCGAACTCCGGCGCGAATTCGCCGACCGACAGCGGTGGCAGGGCTGGCCAGGTCGTCATGTCGATACTCCCGGCACAGCGGCTGTCCGCGCGCGGTAGGCGGCCAGCACGTCGGCCCCTTCCTCATCGTAGAAAAACGGCAGAAAGGCGTAGCGACGGCCTTTCGTGACCTTCAACGCCTCGTGCATCAGACCACAGGCGAACACCACCGCCCCACCCGGTGGTGGCCGATAGGTGGCCGGGCCGAACTCGGCGAACCGCAGATCGCCACCTTCAAAGTCCGCATTGAGGTTGAGCGAGCAGGCAAATTTCCGATAGGCGGTGCCTTGGGTGGTGTTGTCCCGGTGGGGATGAAAAACGCCGCCGTCGTCGGCGTCATAGCAACTGACCAGGAATCGCTCGATGCGGGTCACGGAAAACCCCAGCGCCTGCTTGATGTAAGGATAGAGCCGCCGCTCCAGGCGCTCGGTGATCGCCGCGATCAGGTCGGGATCCTCGATCAGGACATCGCGGCGCTTTTTCAGCTCGTCCATCACCATGACCGTGCGGTCACCGGCGTCGCGCATGACCCCGGTGAACTGCCCGCCATCGGCCGCGTGGAGATCAATCAGAGCCTGGCACAGCTCCGGTTCGAAGATCCGGGGCGCGGTCAGCACCGGGGCGACCAGGGGCGTGCCGGCGTGCCCGCCAGGGGCCGGCAATCTCTGCATCATCGCAAACAGGCCGTCCGGGCTCTCGATGGCCGCAGCCCCCAGCGCCCGCAGCGTCGGGTCCAGCAGCAGCCAGTGCGGCCCGGGGCCATAGCGCCCGGTGATCTTGCCGCTGTCGTCGAACATCCAGCGCAGGCCGGTTTTGTCGGTCGCGCCTTTCACGGTATCGCGGTCGCGCAGGACCACGAACGCCGACAGTTTCACGTCGTCGAACAGGTGCTGATGGGCGGCCAGGGTCTTCAGCGCCGCGACGACCGCCTGCGGCTCCGGCGGCAGGAACAGCAACAGCACGAAGCGCCCGGCGGCGGTGTCGAAGACAAACCCCGGGTTCGACGGGGTGGGTGCGATGAAAAACGGCGCGAGTTCACCAAGCGAGAGCGGCATGACGCTACCTTGTGGATAGATTCTGACACCTGGTCCCGGATGAACGCATACAAGCGGACGTTCGGAACTTCCGCAATGGGGGGAAAGCGGTCATTCCCACGCTCAGCCGCCCTGCAGGGTGGCGGGCGACGTGGGTTTGGGCCGACTGGGGGTTGGATAGACTACGCCAAACGGGAGACCAAATGCCGTTAGACTGACACTACTCCTCGCTTGCAGTGCCCTCCCATACCGGCAACTGTGGCCAAATCGTGCTCCCGACACAAACGGCGGCCTCGGCCCCTGGGTCGAGCTGTCGGATCATCTCCGGTCAGCCGCATCCTTCTCATTCCAGGAGACAGACCATGAGCAATTTCAAAGACAAGGTGATCCTGATCACCGGCGGCACCTCCGGCCTCGGGGCCACAGCGGCGATCTCTCTGGCCGGTCAAGGGGCCAGGGTGGCGATTACGGGACGGCGCGAGGAACAGGGTCAGGCGGTCGTGGCGCGGATGAACGTCGCCGGCGGCGAGGGCCTGTTCATCCGCGGCGACATCACCGTTCGCGCCGACGTCGAGGCCATGGTGGCCCGCACGGTCGAACGGTTCGGGCGGCTCGACGGGGCGGTCAACAACGCCGGGATCGCCGGCGACGTCTTCCATGAGGTCGCCGACATGCCGGATGAGAGCTGGCACGCGGTGATCAACACCAACCTCACCTCGGTCTTCATGAGCATGAAGTTCGAGATCCCCGCGATCCTGGCCTCCGGCGGTGGCGCCATCGTCAACATCGCCTCGACCGCGGGCCTTGAAGGCAGCGACATCGGCCACTCGGCCTACACCGCCGCCAAGCACGGCGTCATTGGTCTCACCAAGTCGGCCGCCATCGACTACGCGCAACAGGGCCTGCGGGTGAATGCGCTCTGCCCCGGCTTCTGCCACTCCGAGATGGTTGACCCCTATGTCGAGGCCGAGCCCGAGCTGTTCGCGAAGATAATCGCCCGCCACAGCGCCATGAACCGGCTGGGCGAGTCCCAGGAAGTCGCCGACGCCATCGAGTATCTGCTCTCGGACAAGTCGAGCTTCGTCAACGGCGTCGCCCTGCCCCTCGACGGCGGCCCGACGACGCGGCTGTATTGAGAGAGCGTCCCGCGACCCGTTCCGCTGTTTCGGCTCCTCGCCCGGGGCGCTCCGGCCGGTGGTCATGACTCAAGTCCGAAGACCTGAGCGGCTTAGGTCTGCTTAGGGTCGTTTCTGCCTGTTGGGTTCGGGCCAACAAGCGGACGCTTGCATCCGGTTCAGGGAAGCAGACGTGCGCAACGGGAGCTATGAGTCACGTCCCGTCATTCGTGACGCGCCTCATCCACACCCCAGGCGCATTCCGGGAAGGTGGTCGGGAGACGCATTTCAAGGCGGTGACGTGCCCCGCATGGGCCGATTGACCTGCGCGAACTCATAGGGCTTCCTGCCAGGCAAGCGCCGGTGAGTGCGCACCGGAGGACCGAATGACGGATGCCGCTGCGCCTGATCGCCTGCCGCTGAAGACCAAGCTCTCGTTCGGCATCGGCAGTGCTGCCGAAGCGATCGCGCTGCACACGATCACCGCCTACGCGGTGTTGTTCTACAATCAGGTCCTGGGTCTGCCCGCGCTGCTCGCCGGACTGGCGGTGTCAGTCAGCCTTGTGCTCGATGGCTTCATCGAACCCATGGCGGGTTCGATTTCGGATCGCACCAAGTCACGCCTCGGCCGCCGCCACCCCTATATGTATGCCGCCGCCCTGCCGATCGCGCTCTCGTTCTTCGCCATCTTCAACCCACCGGCGGGGCTGGGCGATACCGGACTGTTTGTCTGGTTCCTGGCGGGCGTCAGTGTTCTGCGCTGGAGCATGGCCTTCTACCATACACCGCAC
>JANORH010000061.1:0-7560 GCA_031415215.1 Alphaproteobacteria bacterium
TGAGGATGGACATGGGTGGGCTCCTGCAAGCGGCGGTGCCGCGTGTACAGCCAAACCGGCGGGAGGCCGGAGCGTTCCATGGTGCGCCGGAAAAGTGGTGGGCGGTGTGGCGCACATCCTGTTTCCGGACAAACCCCGCAACGCCGCAGGTGGTGAGGCCTGCGGCGTCTCAAGGGGTCGGTCGCAGGGCGCTAGGCGGCCAGCGCCCTGCGACGCCGCAGCGCCGAACCGGCCAGGCCGAAGCCACCGATCATCAGCGCCCAGGTGGCGGGCTCCGGCACGGCCGTCATGCCGGGGACACTGCCCACCAGTACGCCGGAGCCCGACGAATAGGTCACGCCGTTGGTGGTGGCGATGCCGAAGGTGGCGGTGTTGAGAAAGTCCATTTCCACCGAGATCGGGGCCCCGTTAAGGGCGGCGGCGGTCGAGAAGCTGGCGAACACGTCGTACTGGCCCCCCGACAGGGCGGCAAACGAGCCGGTCAGGCTCTCATCGAAGCTGGCGAACAGATCGGAGCTCAGGCCCGAATAGTTCATCAGGAAGGTCTGTGAGACCAGGGCACCCGGCGCGGTGAAGAAGTTGGCCGCCGTTGCGCCGGCGGCCGCGTCAAAGACGCGAAGTGAGGCGACCACCTGCAGGAATACGCTGGGCGCATTGCCGTCGTCGATGCCGGAGGTCTCGACGGTACCGTCGAAGTCGAAGTTGAAGGTGGCATTTGTGGCCCCGTTGAAGGTCACCCGGTCGCCGAACACCGCTGCGCCGACACCTGTGGTGTTGCCCGTGACGTCAAGAGCATTGAAGCCGACGTAGGCGCGGCCAATCCCTGTGGCGAGATCGACTTCACCTCGGGCCGTGCCACCATTGTTGACCACCGCCGAAGCCGAGGTCGGGCCGTTCTGAACCACACCGCCCTGGGTTCCGTTCCCCAGCAGGGCATAGGCGTTGACGAAATAGGCCGCCTGGGCCGAACCGGCCAGGGCGCTGGCGGCTGCCAACGCGGCTGCGCCCATAAACAGTCTTGAATGGTTACTCATGATACTCAACCTTTTCACTTGCTGCGACAGGCCTGTCGGCCACGGCCAAACGGGGGCTCATCCAGTCTAGGCGCCGGAAATGGTCGTCACAGGTCAGATGCGGTAAAAGAATTCCAAACGCCGATGCGCGTGGCGGTCCGTGCGGTCCGCTATCGACACCGAAGGGGCTGCTCATGACTTCCGTTCACCGCCGCAGTTTGCTGCTGAGTGCCGGCGCGGCCCTGGTCAACTCGCCGGTGTTCGCCCAGCCTCGCGAAGAGACAGCGCAGAACTCGCTGGACACCACGGCCGGGAACCAGGCCGCGACCTTTCGCCATCAGGACCAGTACCGTCCGGTCCGGGCGATCCGCGCGGGCGGCAAGGTGCGCCCGTTGCCACCGCATGCCCGGGCGTTACAGGGGCTGACGTTTGTCAGCGGCGGGGCGACCTTAACCGTTGACGACTACATGACGCGCCGCCGCACGGCGGGCCTGCTGGTGCTGAAACGCGGTGAGGTGGCGCTGGAACGCTACGGCATGGGCAATGGGCCCGAGAGCCGCTGGACCAGTTTCTCGACTGCCAAGTCGATGACGTCGACTCTGGCCGGGGCGGCCCTGCACGACGGGTCGATCAGGAGCCTGGATGATCCGGTGGAGCGCTACCTGCCGCAGATGACGGGCAGCGCCTATGAGGGCGTCAGCGTCCGCAATGTGATGAGGATGGCCTCGGGCGTCGCCTGGGACGAACAGTATGATCCCAAGGGCAAGTCCGACATCGTGAACCTGGGGGCCGCTATGGCCAGCCAGAAGGACGGCGCGGTGCTGGACTTGATGCGCACCCGCGCCCGCGCTGTACCGCAGGGGGCGAAGTTCAACTACTCGACCGGGGAGAGTTGCCTGCTGGGGGCGGTCGTCCGCGCCGCCGTGGGGCGACCACTGGCGGACTACTACGCCGACAGGGTCTGGGGTCCGGCGGGCATGGAGGCCGACGGGTATTGGCAACTTGAATCAAGAGGGGGGCTGGAGCTGGCCGGGATGGGCGTCAGCGCGCGCCTGCGCGATTTCGGGCGGTTCGGCCAGTTCATCCTGGAAGACGGCGTGGCGGGCGGTCTGCGATACCTGCCCGTGGGCTGGCGCGACCTGGCCGGACAGCCCGATACCGAGGCCACCGGCTTCGGCAAGCTGGAGAAGGACTATCCGCTGGGCTACGGCTATCAGTGGTGGACGTTGCCCCGAAAGGCCGGGACCGCCCACGACGGAGCCTTCACCGCCCAGGGCATCTTCGGCCAGTTCGTCTACGTCAATCCGCGCGAGCAGGTGGTGGCGGTGGTCTGGAGCGCCTGGCGTGATGCTTGGCAGACCGCGACGGAGTTCGAGACCTATGCGCTCCTGGCCGCCTCGGTTGAGGCGCTGCGGAATTGAGATTGGAGCCGGTTGTTCTATCGCATAACATGTAACCTGAGCGGCGTCGGCTCGGGAGTGGGTGATGGCCGGCATCGACCGGGTTCTGGACTTCAACCTGGCCGACGGTGATCGCGTCCTGCTTGATTCTGGAACGATCTTCACCGTGCTGCAGTTCGGCGGCGATACGATAATCCAGATGAGCAATGCGCAGGTGGTGCTGGTCGGCATTTCGATGTCGAGCCTGCCGGCGGGAACCATCTTCGGCGCCTGACACGTCCGCTCCACAGCCAAGCCGCGCCCGAAAATGGCCCCTTTTGAATCCGATTGAGTCCTGCGTTGAAGCAGTCGGGGGGCTCAAAAGGATAGAGGAGCTCACATGATTCAACAGCGTTCGAAGATGATGATGGCTGCGGCGGTCGTCGTGGGAATGGCAGGTCTTGGCGGCTGCGCCACCAAGGGATTTGTCCGCGAGAATGTGGCGGTTGTCGGCTCGCGTGTCGACGTGGTGTCCACCGAGCTCGCTGCCGTCGGGGGCACAGCCAAGGATGCGCTGGACCGCGCCACCGCGGCCGGCAAACTGGCCGAAGGCAAGTTCCTGTTCGCCGAAGTGCTGTCCGACGACAGTATGAAGTTCCCGGTGGACGAGGCGGCCCTGTCGCCGGAAGCCCAGGCCCGGTTGGACGCCTTTGTCGAGAAACTGAAGACCGACAATCGCAACGTCTATGTCGAGGTCCAGGGCCATACGGATGCTACCGGGCCGAAGGACCACAACTATCGACTGGGCGAGGCGAGAGCCGAGACTGTGCGTCGCTACCTCAACCAGCATGGCGTTGCGCTGAACCGGATCGGGACGATTTCCTATGGTCCTGATGCGCCAGCCGCCAGCAACGAGGATCGCGACGGTCGCCAGCAAAACAGGCGCGTGGTGCTGATTGTGCTGACCTAGGCCCGGCTATGTCGTCCGTTTGCGGCAACTCCAGGAGCCGCAGGCGGGCGCTCATAGTGGCTTTGAGTGTGGTCGGGCATGGCGCGCTTCTGAGCGTGCTTGTGGGGCGTCAGCCGGATGCATTTCCGGCGGTTCCGGAGCGACCGGTGATGACGGTCTCGCTGGCTCCCCCGTGGATACCGACGCCGCCGCCAGGCCCCGCACCACCGACGACCACTGATGCGAAGACAGCGGCGGCACCGCAGACGGTTCCGGCCCCCGCCCCGGCAGTGCCGCAACGACGACTGGCGCGACCGGCCCGAAACCCCACAGCGGTCCCTACGATCCTGGCCGGGGACCCCGGGCACGCAACAGGTATTGGCGCCTCCTTGCTGGCCGGTGCGGCTATGGTGGGGTCCGGCCAGGGCGAGGGTACCGGGTGCAACATGCTGCGCCGCCTCCAGGAGGCGTTGCGCAAAGATCGCCGCGTTCAGGATGCGGTGGGTGAAGTTGACCACGCTGGTGCGCTTATGGTCTGGAACGGGGACTGGGTCCGTCACCCGGGACAGGACGGTGCCGGGTTGGCGGCGGTGCGCGAAGCCATCCTGTGGGAGGTTGGATTTGCCCCGCCCGCGTGTCGTGTCGAGCCCGTAAAGGGTCTGGTCGTCGTCACCATGAGCGATGCACCCGGAGCCGCCCGCCTGGCGCTTGGGTCCGGCACCTGGCGTTGGAGGGATTTGCTGTTCGCAGGCTCTCGCGGCAGTTCTCGTTAGTGCTTGTGCTCACCGCGTCCGCACATGCGGTGAGCGGTGCCATCCATCCACATGATCTGAACGCCCGGGCTCCAGGTGAGCGTGTGCTGACCATCGCTCCATCGCAACACGGCAGGGCCGCCGGTCCACGGCTGGACGGGCAGGGCGTGCGGCCCATCTCCCGAATCGACAATGGCGACCAGCTTGGCGTCGCTAATGGCGAACCGGGCACTGAGTTCGCCGCCGTCCTGGCACTTGAAACGGGTACTGACCGGCTTTGCGGGTGGCGCGGTGTCGTCGTTGGCCGTTTGCGCCAAGGCAGTCGTTGATCCAGACATCAGGAGCGCCGAGATAAACAGGGCGGCAGCTGTGCAGGGCAGGGTCATGAGCCAGATCCTCTCGGGTCGCCGGCACCATTCCCGACAGTGAAACGTCCCCAGTTTCGGTAGCGGGGTCAATCCACCGCTTGAACCGGGCGCGGAATGCGGATGGGATGGCGCAAACATCTGCCAAAGGATCGGCCATGAGCGAAGTTCTCGACGCCAACACCAGCGACCCGGTCGTCCGTGGCGTGATGAAGGGTTTCCCACCGGCCCCGGACCGGATCCAGCGCGTTGCGGATGGCACCAGCCGGGGCTTTCCCAACCATCGCTGGAGTTTCAGTCATCAGCGGGAACTGGGCCCCTCGGCGGCTATTCGGCGCGGACCCGGCGCGGCGTCGACCCTGAGCTATGACCTGCGCGATGATCTGGACGCGGTGACGTTCACCACGCAGGACGGCCAAGCCATGACCTGGGGACAATCGGTGGACGTCAACTATACCGACGGGCTGATCGTGCTGTATCGGGGCAAGGTGGTCTACGAGATCTATCGCGGGGCTTTGGCACCCCACATCCCTCATCATGCCATGTCGGTAACCAAGTCATTCACAGGCCTGCTGGCTGCGACCCTCGCCCACGAGGGTGTGCTGGATCCCGGTGCGGCGGTGGTGACCTGGCTGCCTGAAATGGCCGGCACCGCCTATGCGGACGCAACCTTGCGCCAGGTGATGGATATGACCATCGGCGTTCGGTATTCCGAGGTCTACACCGATCCCAAGGCCGAGGTGCAGGCCTATGCCGCCGCAGCGGGGCTGTGGGCACCGCCTAACGCCACGGGGCCAGATAACATCATCGACTTCCTGCGAACCTTGGCCAAGGAAGGCCAGCATGGTCAGGCGTTTGCCTACAAGACTTGCAATACCGAGGTGCTTAGCTGGATCGTGCAGCGCGCGGCGGACGCCCCGCTGGCACAACAGATTTCGGAACGGATCTGGCAACGGCTGGGCGTTGAGGAAGACGCCTATCTGATGGTGGATCGGACGGGCATGGCGATCGGGGGCGCGGCGCTTAACACCACTCTGCGCGACCTGGCCCGGTTCGGGGAGATGATGCGCCAGGGCGGCGTGGCCAACGGCCAGCAGATCATGCCTGCCGCCGTGGTGGCCGATATCGCTGGCGGTGCGGATCGCGATCATTTCGCCAAGGCCGGCTACGTCACTCTCCCAGGCTGGAGCTATCGAAACCAGTGGTGGGTGTCGCATAACCGGTTCGGGGCCTATTCGGCGCGCGGCATCCACGGGCAGGCCTGCTACGTAGCCCCCGGCGCGGAAATGGTCGTCGCGCGCTATGCCTCGCACCCGACAGCAGCCAACGGCAATGGCCCACTGGATCGGGTGTCACTCCCGGCTTACGAGGCGCTCGCCGAACATCTGCAGCGCAGTTGAGGGACACGCAGATGACCGAACGGCCCTTGCCCTCGCTCTTCGAACTTACACCGCTCAATCCGGTCTATCGGGACGATCCGCAGGTGCTGCTGGATGACCTGCGTGCTCGTTGCCCGGCGCATCGCGACCCCGCGTCCGGCAGTCTGGTGCTCAGCCGCTATGCGGACGTTCGCGGGGTGGTCAACGACCGGGAGATGTGGCGCGATCCGTTGCTGGCGGAGGAAGGGGCGATCCTTCAGCGAGGCCAGATCGCCGGAGTGGATCTGACCCTGCCGCGAACCTCCACCACCAGCATCCTGTTTCTCGACGATCCGGATCATGCCCGGGTGCGCCAGCCATTGGCGCAAGCGCTCTACGCCCGTGTCGCCAAATGCCGGCCGCAGGTCGAGGCGTTGGTGGATGCGGCGCTAGACCGGCTGCCGACAGATGCGCCGTTTGATCTGATGGACCAGTTCTGCGTTTCGATCCCCATCGATGTGATCGCCGCCATCCTGGGCGTTGACCCGGAACGCCTGGTGGAGTTTCGCCATTGGTCCGAGGGGATCATCCAGAGCCTGAATCCGCTACGCACGCCGGAGCAGACGGAGGCGATGGAGGTGGCCCGCATCGGCCTCGACGCCTATTTCACCGAGACCATGGCGGCCCGGCGGCTGGAGCCGCGTGACGACCTGATTACCGACATGGTGCAGCTGCAGGCGGCGGGCGCCGACCTGTCGGAGGCCGAACTGCGGATCAATCTGTCGGCGCTGCTGGTGGCCGGCAACCTCACCACGACCGATCTGATAGGCAACGGCGTGCGGTTGCTTCTGAAACATCCTGAGGAGTTGGCGAAACTCCGGGCCGATCCGAAGACGGTGAATGCGGTCGTCGAAGAGATTCTGCGCTTCGAACCGCCCGTGGAGATCACCGTCCGTCTCGCGTCACGGGAGATGGAGGTTGGCGGCTGTCCGATGAAGCCCGGGCAGGCGATCAGTGTGTTGCTGCGATCCGCCAACCGCGATGCTGAGGCCTGGCCTGATCCAGATCGGTTTGATGTCAGTCGAAAGCACCGTTCGCATATGTCGTTCGGCGGTGGCGCGCATATCTGTATCGGCGCGCCGCTGGCCCGGCTGGAAGCGCAGGTCGCGTTGGCGAGGCTGTTCGAACGGTTCCCGAACCTGCGCCTGGAAAATCCGGAAGCGGCGCCGGAGTGGCGCACGCTTCCGTTCTTTCGGGGCCTTCAGCGGCTGGATGTTATCGGCAGTTAGGTGGCCGGGCGCGGCGCCGGCGGCGTGCGCGGGCCGGAGGGGGCGTGTTTCGGCAGGACAGGCAGGTTGCCGATCATGCCGTCGGGGCGCGCCTTGGCCAGCATACGCTTGTAGCCAGGACGGGCCTCGATCTTCGCCTTCCAGGCGGCGACCTTGGGGAATAGGGCACCGTCGACGATGTTGAGGCCGGTGGCGACGTTCAGCGGGAACATCATCATGATGTCAGCGCCAGAGAATTCCGCCCCGCCGAACCAGGGATGCTTGCCCAGGAAGTCCTCGGCGAACTGTACAACAGCCTCGGAATCGACCGCCGGCGATCGTGTCGTCGGAGGGGCGGTGCGCCAGGCGCGGTAGTCCGAGAACAACCGGGCGGCCAGCGAACCCTCGGCATAGTGCATCCACATCAGATGGTTGGGATAGTCGCGGCTGTCCAGCGCAGGCTGGAGGCGGCCGCC
>JANORH010000062.1:0-26673 GCA_031415215.1 Alphaproteobacteria bacterium
CGGTTGTGATAGTGGATCTGCAGGCCGAACGCCTTGGCGCGGCGCGCCACGGCAGTGCCGATCCGGCCCATGCCGATAATGCCCAGCCGCTTGCCGGTGATGCGGCGGCCCAGCATCCAGGTCGGGGCCCAGCCGGCAAACTCGCCCGACTGGACGGCGTTGGACCCCTCGATCACCCGGCGCAGGGTGACCATCATCAGAGTCATGGTCAGGTCAGCGGTGTCCTCGGTGAGAACCCCCGGCGTATTGGTGACGATGATGCCCTTGGCCGTCGCGGCGGCTACGTCGATGTGATCGACGCCTGCGCCGAAGTTGGCGATCAGCTTCAGCCGTTCGCCGGCCTTTTCGATCAGCCCGGCATCAATCCGGTCGGTGATGGTGGAGGCCAGCACGTCACAACGCCCGACAGCCTCGATCAGCGCCTTGCGGCTCATCGGCTCATCCGAGACGTTGAGTTCGGCGTCGAACAATTCGCGCATGCGGGTCTCGACCGAGTCCGGCAGTTTGCGGGTGACGATGACTTTCGGCTTGCGGGTGGGCATGGACCTACGGAAAAAGGGGTGCTTCCTGCGCTCTATCGTGGCGCTGAACTATCTGACCCTAGCAAAGGGCAGCGGCACGGCCAAGGCGAGGTATGCGACTTGAGCAATCGAAGGTCAGTTGCGCGAGGTCCTGGCGGGGTTCTTCTGGCTCTCGTGGCTGCCTCATGGGCGACCATGGCCCAGGCGGCCCCTCGTCAGACGCCGTCGGGCTATGAGGTGCCGCGCTACATCACACTGAAATTCGCCAAGGTGAATGCGCGGGCTGGGCCCGGCGATGATCACAAGCTGTTGTTCGTCTATCGCAAGCGCGGGCTGCCGCTGCAGGTGATCGCCGAGACCAGAGAATGGCGCCGCGTCTGTGACCCGGACGGTCAGGTCGCCTGGATTCACAAGCGTGTGACCGATGGGCGCCGCGCCGTGATCAACACGTCAAGAAGCCCCGCGCCGCTTCTTGCAAGCCCCAGGGCTGGATCGGAAACCGTGGCCCTGCTCAATGTCCGTGCCATGGCCGAGTTAGACCAATGCAAGAAGGGCTGGTGCCGGATCAATACCGACGGCGCCAAGGGGTGGGTACGCGAAGGCAGCCTTTGGGGCACAGCGACGCGGCCGCAATGTCGTTGAGGCTGCGGGCAGGCCTGTGCTACCCCGTCGCCTTCTGAGCTCTGAAAGCGACTATGATGACTGAAACTCCGACCCGGCAGCCCAGCTACAGCTTCGAAGAGCTGATGGCCTGCGCACGCGGCGAGATGTTCGGTCCAGGCAACGCCCAGCTTCCGGCACCGCCTATGCTGCTGTTCGACCGCATCACCACCATCACCGACACCGGCGGCGAGTTCGACAAAGGCTATATCGAGGCCGAGTTCGATATCAATCCGAAGCTCTGGTTCTTTGACTGCCACTTCATCAATGATCCTGTCATGCCAGGCAGCCTGGGCCTCGACGCGCTCTGGCAGCTTGTGGGATTCTATCTGGGTTGGATCGGCGGCAAGGGTCGTGGTCGCGCCCTGGGTTGCGGCGAGGTCAAATTCGGCGGCGAAGTGACCCCGGACATCAAAAAAGTGACCTACAAGCTCCAGATGAAGCGGGTGATTAACCGTCGGCTCGTCATGGGTATTGGCGACGGGGTTTTGGAAGCCGACGGGAAACCCATCTATACGGCACTGGACCTGCGCGTCGGACTGTATCAACGGCCGTAAGAAGCCCTGAGGATCGTGGAAGGCAACATGCGCCGCGTCGTCGTCACCGGACTGGGTATCGTCTCGTCCATCGGCAATAACACCAACGAGGTGTTGGCGTCTCTCCGTGCGGCAAAATCCGGCATCGTCGCCGCGCCGGAATACGCCGAGTTGGGCTTCCGGTCCCAGGTTCACGCACCGCCACAGATTGACTGGGAGGCGATGGTGGATCGCCGCGCCGCGCGTTTTCTGGCCCAGGGCACCGGCTTTGGCCATATCGCCATGGAACAGGCGATCGCGGACTCAGGCCTGGAAGAGGCGCAAGTCTCCAACGAGCGCACCGGCCTGATCGTCGGTGCCGGTGGCCCCTCGACCCGGGTGATTGTCGAAGCCGCCGCCACGGCCCGCGAACGCGGCCCCAAGCGGGTCGGACCCTTCGCGGTGCCCAAGGCCATGAGCTCCGGGGCCTCGGCGACGTTGTCGACCTGGTTCAAGATCAAGGGCCTGAATTTCTCGATCTCCTCGGCCTGCGCCACCTCGGCCCACTGCATCGGCGTCGGGTACGAACAGATCCTGATGGGCAAGCAGGACGTGGTGTTCGCCGGCGGCGTCGAGGAGCTGGACTGGACACTCAGCGTCATGTTCGACGCCATGGGCGCCATGAGCAGCAACTTCAACGACACCCCCGCCGTGGCCAGCCGGGCCTATGACGTGAACCGCGACGGCTTCGTCATCGCGGGTGGGGCTGGCATCCTGGTGCTCGAGGAACTGGAACACGCCAAGGCCAGAGGCGCGAAAATCTACGGCGAGATCGTGGGTTACGGTGCGAATTCCGACGGCTTCGACATGGTTGCCCCGTCAGGCGAGGGTGCGGCGCGCTGCATGAAGATCGCCATGTCGACCATCGGCGACCGCACCATCGACTATCTGAACCCGCACGGCACCTCGACCCCGGTGGGTGACATCAAGGAAATGGAAGCCGTTCGCGCGGTCTTTGGCGACAAGCCGCCGCTGATCTCGTCCACCAAGTCCCTGACTGGCCACAGCCTGGGCGCGGCGGGTGCGCAGGAGGCGATCTACAGCCTGCTGATGCTGAACAACGATTTTGCCTGCGAGAGCGCGCACATTGAAACCCTCGATCCGGCCTTCGCCGACCTGCCCATCTTGCTGGAGCGCTGCGATAAGCCGCTGGAAACGGTGATGAGCAACTCCTTCGGCTTTGGCGGCACCAACGGCTGCCTGGTGATGGCCAAACTCTGAGGACACGGCGTGGCGGCGGACCCGCAACTCCCCAAGCCACCCGAACTGCCGGACCCACAGTCGTGCTGCCAGCGCGGCTGCACCCCGTGCATCTTTGACTATTACGACACGGCCCTGGAACGCTGGGAGGGTCGCATCCGCGCGCTGGGGCATGACCCGACCGAGGTGCTGGCCCGGTTCTCGAAACCTTGATGACACCGCAGGTCGGATCGTTCAAAACCTGCGGCAACACAGGAGTACACCAACGTGGCCGACGACGATCAGATGCCGACCGGGGACCTGATGAAGGGCAAGCGGGGGGTTGTGACCGGCGTCGCCAACCACCAGTCGATTGCCTGGGGCATCGCCAGCCAGCTGGCCGCCCAGGGGGCCGAGATCGCGTTCCTGCATCTGCCAGGCATGGAACGCCGTGTTCAGCCGCTGGCCGACAGCATTGGCGTGAAGGTTCTGGCCCCCGTCGATGTCACCGACGACGCGGCCATGGATGCCGCTTTTGATGTCGTGAAACAGGCCTTCGGCCAGATCGACTTCTTCGTCCACGCCATCGCCTTCGCCAACAAGGATGAGCTGAAGGGCAGCTTCGTCGACAACACCACCCGCGATGGGTTCCTGCGGGCCATGAACATCTCGGCGTTCAGCTTTGTGGATTGCGCCCGACGCGCGGCAGAGATGATGCCCGAGACCGGCGGGTCGATCCTGACGCTGACCTACATGGGCTCGGAGCGCGCGATCCCGAACTACAACACCATGGGCGTGGCCAAGGCGGCGCTTGAGGCCTCGGTGCGCTATGCCGCCCGCGACCTGGGGCCGAAGGGTATCCGGGTCAACGCGCTGTCGCCCGGTGCTATGAAGACGCTTTCGCTGGCGGGGATCTCAGGCGGTCGCGGCATGCTGGCCAAGGGCCGGTCGCTCTCGGCCATGAAGGAAGACACCTCGATGGAGGGCGTCGCCGGCGCGGCGCTATGGCTGCTGTCGGACCTCGGCAAATCCACCACCGGCGAGGTGATCCACGTCGACGCCGGATTCCACATCATGGGCTTCTCCGACGACGAGACCGAATAGCGAGGCGGTGCCATGACGACCGCCCAGAACCCGGACGTGATTATCGCCGGTGCCGGTATTCCCGGGGTCACGCTGGCGTTGTCACTGGCCCAGGCCGGGCTGCGCCCGGTGCTGATCGATCCCGTGGTGTTCGACGATCAGGTGGCCCCCACCTTCGACGGTCGGGCCTCGGCCATCGCCTATTCTGCGTATCGCCAGTGGCGCGCGCTGGGTCTGGCCGACGCGCTCGACCCCCACGCCCAGCGCATCGAGCAAATCCTGGTGACGGACGGTCGTACGCCCGGTGCCTCCGCTGGCGGCCCCACGCCATTCTTCCTGCGGTTTGATTCCACCGAGATCTCCGACCGCTCCGACGGAGAGCCTCTGGGTTACCTGCTGGAAAATCGCCACATCCGCGCCACCCTGGCCGCCGCGGTGAAGCGTGCCGGGATCGAGGTTCTGGCACCAGCGCGAGTGGCCACAGCTGCGTTCGGACCGCGCGAGGCCGTCGTCGCCCTGGCGGATGGTCGGTCCCTGACCGCGCCGCTGGTGGTCGGTGCCGAGGGTCGCGGCTCGGTGATTCGCAGCCAGGCAGGCATCGGCGTCGTCGGCTGGGACTATCCCCAGACCGGGGTCGTGGCGACGGTTCGCATGGAACGGCCCCACGGGGGCGTGGCGCACGAATACTTCCTGCCGGGCGGCCCCTTCGCCATCCTGCCGTTGACCGACAACCGTGCCAGCCTGGTCTGGACCGAGAGCACCGCGCGCGGCGAGGCCCTGAAATCGGCGCGACCCGAGGTGTTTCAGGCGCATCTGACCCGGCGGTTCGGCGAATTTCTGGGCGAGGTCGCCGTCGAAGGCCCGATTTTCACCTATCCGCTCAGCCTGCAGTTGGCCGAGCGTTTTGTGGCGCCGCGCGTGGCCCTGCTGGGCGATGCCGCCCACGGCATCCATCCGATCGCCGGTCAGGGTCTGAACCTGGGTCTGAAGGGTGCCGCTGCGCTGGCCGAGGTGGTGGTCGATGCCCTGCGGCTTGGCGAGGATATCGGCTCCGAGGTCGTGCTGGCCCGTTACGCCGCATGGCGGAACTTCGACACGGTGACCCTGGCCGCAGGGACGGACGTGTTTGTGCGCCTGTTCTCAAACGACAATCCACTGCTGAGGTTGGCGCGCGGCGTCGGCATGGCCGCCGTCAACCGCATCGCCCCGGCCCGGAAATTCTTCATGCAGGAAGCCGGTGGCGCAGTGGGAGATTTACCAAGGCTTTTGAGGGGCGAGGCGCTCTGAGTATCCCACTCATCCCGGCCTTCGCCGGGATGAGCAGTGCGGTTATTCCCCCTCGCCCAGATCTCGCGCCTCTTCCGGTAGCATGATCGGGACGCCATCGCGGACCGGATAGGCCAGCCGAGCCTTGCGACTGATCAGCTCGGCCTTGGCGCGATCATAGTCCAGAGGCCCGCGACTGACGGGACAGACCAGGATTTCCAGCAGGCGGGGATCAACTTCTGCGCTCAGCGTAGGCGTGCTCATGGCCGACCTCTACTGCAACCGGGGGCTGGCGTCATCGGGGTCACTGGCGCTGATCTCGAGCAGGGTTGTCAGGACGTCGAACCGACCCGCCAGGTCGGGGGCCTCCAGAAACGCCTGCTTCTCGGCGGGCTCGAACGGCAGGCCCATGCACAGGCTGTTGACCAGGGTTTCCAGCGGCGCTTCCTGGGCGGTCTCCCAGTCGATATCCAGCTGGCGGTAGTTGAGATAGCGCTTCAGGGCCTTGGCGAACCGGGCGCGGGCCGCAGCGGTTGCCTCTTCCTTCTCGTCACGCCCCAGGTCGCCGCCGAACCGGGTGTATCTGGCGCGGAGCTGGCGATACGGCAGTCTGAGGTTCAGCTCCTCACCGGCCTCGAAACGACACACACCGGTCAGCGTGATCAGGTAGCGACCGTCCGAGGTTTCGTTGTAGCTGGTAATCTTGCCCACACAGCCCACCTCGGCCAGGTGAGGGCGTTCGCGATCCCCGCCGATGCGGGTCTGGATCATGCCGATCACCCGCTCGCCGGCCATGGCGTCGTCGATCATGTTGAGATAGCGCGGCTCGAAAATCTGTAGCGGCAGCTCTCCGCCCGGGAGCAGCAGGGCCCCGTCCAGCGGAAACACCGGGATCAGCTGCGGCAGGTCGGCAAGTTGACTGTAGGCGGCCATGGCGGGTCTCAACTGAACAGGATGGCGGAGAGTTTTCGCCGCCCTTGCTTGGCGACGTCGGACATCTGGCCGGCGGCCTCGAACACCACCAGCAACTGTTTGCGCGCGGCCTCGTCATTCCAGGCACGGTCGCGGCGGATGATCTCGATCAGCTGGTCGACAGCCTCGTCCATCCGGCCTGCGCCGGCCAGGGCCCTGGACAGCTCCAGCCGTGCCTCGTGGTCATCGGCGTCAGCCGCCAGCCGGCGTTCAAACGTGTCCGTTTCGGATGGCGCATCTGCGGCCAGCGCCAGGGCCGCGCGAACACTGTCTATGTCCGGGTCCTTCGCGTCGGCGGGGGCCATCTCGAGAACTTCAGCCGCGCGCTCCAGATCACCTGTCTGCTGATAGAGCCTGGCCATGCCGCCGATGGCCTTCACGTTGGCCGGGTCCATCTGCAGCGCCTGGGCATAGGCCTGGGCCGCACCACCCAGGTCGCCCAGCTCCAGCGACTCCCGCGCCATGTCCAGCAACTGGTCCACCGGAGACACCCCACCACCGCCCAGCTTGGCCACGCGGTCGACGAAGGCCTTCACCTGGCTGTCGGGCAGCGCGCCGGAAAACGTATCCACCGGGCGCCCATCCACAAATGCGAACACCGCCGGGATCGACTGCACGCGTAGCTGACCAGCATAGGCGGGGTTCTTGTCGATATCGACCTTGACCAGCTTCACCTTGCCCTTGGCGGCAGTGACAGCCTTTTCCAGCGCCGGGCCAAGCTGACGGCACGGCCCACACCAGGTCGCCCAGAAATCCACGATCACCGGCGTGGTCTTCGACGCCTCGACCACATCGGCCATGAAGGTGGCGTCGGTGGTGTCCTTGATGAGGTCGGCGGTTGCTGCGCCGCTGGTTTCGCCGATCAGGGTCATGGCCTGAAAATTCCCTTTTCCGATCCGCTCGGGCGCTCACGCTCAACATGGACACAACCGTGTCCGGCTTCAATACAGGCCACGGTCAACCAACCACCGCCATCGCGGCAAAATCCACGATCACCGGCGTCACGCCACAGGCTGCCAGGAACTGTCTAAAGCCTTCGCCGCTGACTGTCGTGGTCGCGGTATTGGTCAGTGGATGAAAATTCACCAGCTCCGCCTCGGCCAGGGTGCGATCCAGCACGAACCTGACGCGATGGTCCGGATCATTGATCAATCCGAAGGCGGTAACCGACCCTGGACTGACCCCCAGCGTCTCAAGCATCAACTCCGGCTTGCCGAACGACAGGCGACCCGAGCCGATCACCAGATGCAGGCGCTTCAGATCAATGGTTGCGTGAGCTTCTGCGGAGACCAGCCAGAGTTGGCCACGGTCGTCCTTGAGGAACAGGTTCTTGGTGTGGTCGCCCGGGATGGCCAGCTTGATCGCCTCGCCCTCACCGACCGTGAACACGGCAGGATGATCACAGGTATTGGCCAACACACCGATGTCAGCGAGGTATGTCAGAAGCTGTTCGCGGGTCCTCATCGCGATGATAGATACCGCATCCGCGCGGGCTCGAAAGCGGGTTCTGCGGGCATGCGAAACGAAAACGCCGCCATCAGGATCCTGATGGCGTTGTATTCGGTCGTAGCGCCTGAATTCAGGCGGAAGCGATCATCCGACGGCGGCGTAACAGCGCGCCCACGCCTGCGAAACCCGTGATCATCATCGCCCAGGTCGCCGGCTCTGGCACAGCGGTCAGCTTGATGTTGTCCACATAGCCGCCAAGCGTGTCAGAAATGCCTGCCGCCGAGAACGACAATCGGGTGTTGGCGGTGGGCGCAATGAACTCGATGGTCTTGAGTGACCAGAGCGTGTTCCTGGCACCGGCTTGCATGAACACCGGGGCCAGGGCCACATCGTTCAGCGAGACGAGGATGCCGTTGCTGTTGGCGCCCACGCCGGGGCGCGGCGAGTAGAGGAATTCGAGAAAGTAGTGACCCGGTGCCGTGATGGTGCGCGACATGGTCGCGTTATTCTGGCCGTTCCGGTTGCCATGTGAGTCCAGCTCAACAAACACGTCGTTGCGACCTCCTGAGAAGGGGGCTCCCGCGACGTTGTTCTGAAGTTCAATGCCGGGTCCGTTGGTGGTGGTCCATCCGTCGTCGGATTGGACCACACTCCAGCTATTATAGCGTTGCAAACCATCAAACGTTGAATTGAAGATTACAGTCGCCTGCACACTCGAAGTAACGGCCAGCATCATGGCAACCGACGTTGATCCGAGAAATATCTTCATCATGGTGCCTTCATTTTCAAATAGACTGCAGCGTGTTTTGGACCGCGATCCTGAATGCTGATCGTCGCGCAACATCGTGAAAAAATGCTCTGCGTTTACAGTCAACCAACTGTGAAGGTCATCGCTCTCGACCCGGACATCCCATCCAACTGGACGAGGGCGCGGCGGGCGCTCTATGGATCGGGATGAAACAGGAGACTCCGCGCCCGTGACCCAGCCCCGCATGGAACTCGAGTGCTTCCCCACGACTGAGCGCCCGCCCGAGATCGTGCCGGGCCGACCCCAGCGGGCCTGGATGGACAGCTTCACCTCGCGCCATCCCTACCGCTGCCTGCCGCTCAACATGGCCAACTCGTCGGGGTGGGAGATCCTCACGCCCATGGCCTTCAGCGCCGAGTGGAACGGCGGCCCGATGCAGGCCGACATCACGCTGAAGCCCGACTACCCGAACCCCGACTTTCACCGCCTGGCCACAAGTCACTTCAGCCACGGCGTGCTGACAATGCACCCGGGCTACCTGTTCCGCACGCCGCCCGGCTGGTCGATGATGGCCATGGGGCCACCCAACGCCCCCAAGGACGGCATCCAGGCCCTGGCCGGCGTGGTCGAGACCGACTGGCTGCCGTTTCCTTTCACCATGAACTGGCTGTTCACCCGGCCGGGCAAAATCCGCTTCGAAAAGGGCGAGCCGTTCTGTTTCATCACCCTGGTGCAGGACAAGATGCTGCACGACATCCAGCCGGTGATCCGCCGCATGGATTCCGATCCCGAGCTGCGCCACCAGTACGACGTCTGGGAAAAGCACCGCTCCGAGTTCAACCAGAAGATCTTTCGCGGCGACCCGGAGGCCACCAAGGCCGCCTGGCAGCGATACTATTTCAAGGGCGAGTTCCCGGAAGAGGTCGACGCCCCCAACCCCGAGGGCCACGTCAATAAACGCAAACTGAAAACCCCCAAGCGCGGCTGAGGGATTGGCGCACCGCCCGGCTTGCAAAGCCTGAGGGCCTCTGCCATATAGCCGCCTCTCGCATTTGGGGTCGTTTTTCCCCTACGGAGCGCGGGCGTAGCTCAGTGGTAGAGCACAACCTTGCCAAGGTTGGGGTCGAGAGTTCGAATCTCTTCGCCCGCTCCAATTTCTTCCCGATCAGACCGACCCCGGCCCTGCCGGTTGGCCGTATCAGAACCGGCCCGACACCTGGAAGCCCACCGTGCGCAGGCCCTCGGGTCCGCCGAGCGCTTTGCGGATCTCCAGCCGGTCAATCACGCCGGTGGCCCGGCTGCCCCGGTAGAACTCGCGCGTGCGGGTTTCCCGCGGCGACAGGACGTTGTTCACGAACAGCCTCGCCGTCACCGGCTTGATCGCCGTGGTTTCCACAAACAGGTCGAGCCGGGGCAGGGGGCGTTCATAGGAGATGGCCTCGATCCGCCGGTACTCGTTGCGATCCGACCAGTCGATTACCGAGGCACCCCACGACGTCTGCCATGACGGCGCGTTCTGGCGGAAGGTCAGGACATAGGCCCAGTCCTTGTTGCCCAGGTTGAGCGTTGGGCTGCCGGACGTCGTCCCCTGGCGTTCCAGCGGAACCGAGAACGCGCGCTTCTCGCCAGTGATCGGGTCGGTCACCCGCGTGCGTTGCCACACGCCGTTGAAGCGGAGCTCGGCATTGGGCAGGCCGATGAAGGCCAGGGGTGCAGCGGCGCGCGCCTCGAACCCAAGGCGGCTGCCACGACCGATGTTGCCGAACGCGTCGGCGCCGCCGATATCCACAAGGTCGCGTACGTCGTCCACCCGGTCGGCGAAGGCTGCCAGCGTCAGGGCGGTGCGAGGCGCGAGGCGGGTTTCCCACTCCAGGCGCGCCTTCCATGCCTTTTCGGGCGCCAGGTCGGGGTTGCCCTGCGTCGCGGCGGCGTTGACAAAATCGACGGTGCTGGAGAACTCCGCGAAATCGAGCTGGGCCACGTCGCGGACCAGACTGGCGCGCAGCGTGCCGCGCGGCCCCATGGTCCAGGTCGCTGTGGCGCGGGGCTTCATGAAGCGAAAGCTGCGTTCCTTTTGCTGGTCACCGGTCTGGGTGATGCGCGAGGCCTCGATACTGAGGCCGTATTCCAGGCTCAGCGCCGGCGAGACGGTCCAGATGTCGGTGGCAAACACCTCTGCGCGGGTCTCCTCGACGCGCGCATTTGAGACCGCGAGCGGCACCTTCACCACCGGTCCGCCGCCGATCTGGTTGGTGATGTCGAAGGTGGTGTCGCGATAGTTGAACGCACCTTCGCCGCCAAATTCCACGGTGTGGGCCGGGCTCACGGTCCACTTGATGCGGCCCCGCGCAATGCGCTCGCCGTTTCGGGTCGTCCGGTCCTGGGTGCGCGTGAGGAAGGTGGCGGGAAAGGTCTGGATGTTGAACACATCGCGCTGATCGACGCTGCCGTTGGAGATCAAGGTCACCAGCTTGGCCGACAGACCGCCGCCCAACTGGCGTTCCCAGTCCGCGCCGATCTCTCCGGTGTAGTTGGCGTCGAAGTCGGAGCGGCCGATCAACAGGCTGCGCGGCGCGCCGGTTCCCGTCACCTCGGCCTGGATGGTGTCGAGGTGGTTCCAGGTCGGCGCCAGCTGGATGTTGGCGTTCACCGTATCCACCGAGGTCGGACGCCAGCGCAGGGTCGTCGAGCCCTGGGCGCCGATGTTCTGCGGCTTGCCCAGCAGCCGTCGCGCACCCGTTTGCACCCCTGCGCCGTTGACCAGCCTGTCGCGGCTATCGCCCCGGCCCACCAGGTTCGGGAACTGAATGTCCAGGCCGAGCTCTGCCTGCGGCGAGAGTTGTATGGTCCGCGAGGCCTGCGCCAGCCAGCCGACCCGGTTCGAGTATTGCAGGTGCCTGAGGCCGAGCGACCAGGTCGTTCCACCGCCGCCCCGCGCGGCGGTCCGCGCGACCACGACATTGATCAGCTGCGACTGGCCCCGCACGTCGAGACCTGCGTTCGAGCCGGAGATCAGCTCTATCCGCGTCACGCTCCCGGCCGGGATCCGCTTCAGAAGTTCTGACGCGGCGGTTTTGGAGCTGGGCCGCTCGCCGTTGATCAGCAGATTGCCGGCAGAGGCGAAGCCTCGCCGCTCATCGCCGTCCTTGAGCTCGAAGCCGGGCACACGGGCGACCATGTCACCGGCGTTCACCGGATTGTAGGGTGCGAAGAATGCGGCCGGGTAGGCCGTCTGGCCATCAGAGGCCGGCACAGGCGGCGGCGACTGCGCCATGGCCGGACCGGTCAGCGCCGCCAGCACGAGCGCTGAGGCCGCCCATCGCCTGGCCTGTCCACGAATGGATTCAACACACATAAACACGCCCCGGATCGCCACACAGTACACAGTTCACTTTGTGGACGGACCTTGGACGGCACCGCTCGCCGGGTCAATCGGCGCTGGTCGCAAGATAGGGATTGCGACCGCTGGCTATCCTTGTGTCAGGCGCTCAAGCCAGGCGTAGAACACGCTGTCCCGACGCTGGCTGGTCTGGATGTCGGTCATCAGGCTGGAGAGGCGGCCCTTGCCGGTGTCGCGGGCGGCGATGACCTGCTGGTTGTAGGCGCGGATGTTGGTCGGGCCGGCCGGGGCAGGCGGTGGGGCCTTGGCGGCGGGGGTCGCGATACGACCACCCTTGCCCTTGGCCGCTGTTTGCACCGGTGCAGGGGCCGATCCCGGGGGGCCCAGGTCGGCGGCGCGGACATAGCCGGGCGACCCCGCCACATCGATTTCCCACCAGCCGCCATCGGCCTTCGCGGACTTGGGACGAACCTCTCGGCCCACGGGCAGGTTCATCAACACGTCGGCTGAGGCCACCGGGGCCGAGCGGACCACGCTCGCACGCACGGCCACCAACGGCCCTGCCGCAGGTGCCGGCGCGGGCGCTGCTGCCTGGGTCTGGCCACCGGCCGCAGGTGCAGCGCCCGCCTTCGGCATCGACATCCGGGTCACCGAGGCCGCCGTGGCATAGGCCGGGGCCTGGCCCCCCAGCACGTCGGATTCAGACGAGCCATCGGTCATGGCCCGGCCTTGCGTGAAGGTCTTGGTCATGCCGGTGTGCTGTTCAACAACCCCGCCGGTCAGGTCGACGTCCTTCTTGAGCGCGCCCAACAGTTCGGTGCGTTCGCGCCGGACAGCCTTGCGGTCCTTGTCGTTGGCGGCGCTGGCAAAGCGGGTGTTGACGTCGGCGATCTGGCGCGTGCGGCAGTCGACCAACGCGTTGCCATCGTTGGCGATCTGCCGTGCCACGGTCAGCTGTTTGCCGGCATCCTGGTCGATGTTGAAGGAGGCCTTGCGCAGGTCACCACCGGCCTCCTGCTCCTTCAACTGTGCATAGGCTTCTGCCGTGGCCACGATCGCCACCAGCACAGCCAGTGCCGCATAGCCCTTCATGTCGCCGCCGCCGATGCCGGGCACATTCAGTCCCATGGCACCTGACAGCATATCCGGACCGAACAGTGAGGCGCTTGCTGACGCAGCCTGGGGAGTGCCCGACTGCGCCTGCTGTTGTGCCGCCATACTGCCGACTGCGCCCATCATGCCGCCGATACCGCCCAGCGCGCCGCCGAAACCGCCGCCTCCACGTCCCATTCCGGGTATGCCGCCGCTCATCATGCCCTTGGCGAGCACAGCGGCACCTTGCTTGAGGCCTTGGCCCAGGGCCGCGCCGGTCTTGGAGCGTTTGAGCTCGCCGTACTCGCGGTCCAGTTTGATCAGCCCCTCGCGCTCGGTCGCGCAGGCGTTGAGGATCGCATCCTTGCTCTTGCTCTGCGCCATCACCGGTTGAACATTGAGGCTGATCACCGCAACAGCACTGACCATGAGCCGGAACCGTCGACCGTTCAGATATCCGTTCATGCCCTCACCCTTGAAATCTAGCGCACGCCCAACCGCTGCAATTCATCCCGCGCCGCCGCGTCGCCGGCCGCAAGGGCTTTTCGATAGAAATCGACCGCCTTGGTCTTGTCCGCCCGCACGCCCTGACCGGTTTCGTACATCAAGCCGAGGTTGCGCATGGCCAGCGCACTGCCCCGATCTGCCGCCTGCTGGAACAGGCGAACCGCTTCGGCCGGGTTCGCCCGCATGCCCGCGCCGCGCGCGGTCAGGCTGCCAAGGCCCAGATAGCCGCGCGCATCGCCTTGATTGGCGGCGGCGCGATAGTATTCCGCCGCCCGCGCTTCGTCCTGCTCCAGACCGGCGCCCGTCTCGAACATCACTGCCAGGCTCGACATGCCCTCACTGTTGCCGGATTCGGCGGCGCGCTGGTACCAGGTGGCCGCCTGGATATCGTCCTTGCCAACCGCTTCGCCGTCTTCATAGGCGTAGCCCACACGCACCATGGCCTCGGTGTCGCCAGCCAGGGCAGCGCGTTGATAAAGGTTGAAGGCCCGCTTGCCATCACGCGGCACTCCGTCGCCGCGGTCATAGGCATCTGCCAGTTGCGCGATAGAGGGCCCATCACCGGCGTCCACGGCGCGCTGCAGCCAGTTCGCGCCCTGACGCGGATCGGTGGCTGCGCCCCGGCCGCGATAGTAGGCCTCGGCCAGCAGGCCCATGGCATTGGCCGAGCCCCGGTTGGCCGCGTCCTGAATCCACTTGAACCCGCCCGCCTCGTCCTTGGCGGTGCCGAACCCGTTCAGCAGGCAAAGACCCCAGTTGACCATGCCGCCGGAGTGGCCGGCCGCCGCAGAACCCTTGAACCACCGGGCGGCGGCGGCAATGTCCTTGGTGGCCCCCTTGCCGGACAGCGACATGACGCCGAGGTTGTACATCGCCGCGCCATTGCCGGCGTTGGCGGCGTCGGTCCAGTCGCGAGCCGCAGACCTGTAGTCACCGCGTCCGAACGCGTCGCGTGCTGAGACCACCAGGTCCTGGCCGGGTTGAGCCGAGCGCGACGCTACCTGGAACGACCCCGGCGGCAGCTTCTCGATGGCCCGCATGCGGTTGGACGCCAGCTTGCGGAACGAGCCGGAGATCTCACCCCGATCCTGGGCTTCCATATAGGCCTTGAAGTCGGCCGGATCGTCGGAGTCCTTGATGGACTGCCAGAAGACCTGGTCCTTCTCCCATTTGATCTTGTTCGGATCGGCACCCGCCACCGCTACGGCCTTGACCGGGCCGTTGGGGTCGAAGCTCCAGTGAACATTGGGTCAGATGCCCTGCAGGTCGGGGGTCTGCTCGCCGTCGGTCATACGCTCGACCTCGGCCTGCACATAGCCAGGCAGTTCGCCGACGGTGATGCCGGGCCGGGTCAAACCCTGGGTCAGGGCGATGGCAAAGGGGCTGTTGGCCGCGCCACCAGCCCCGTCCTGTGCCACCTGTCCGGGGCCTGCCGCCATCAGGGTCACAACGGCGACGCTGGTGGGCCCGGTCTCTCGTGTCAGGCCACGGGAATTGCCACCGATGCTGCGGGTGGCGGTCGGGTTATTGCGACAGGCGTCCAGGATGATCAAACGCACCAGCTTGGCACCCATCATCGCCTGCCCCAGCCGCGCGGATTCCACCGCCGTGCCGGTCAGCGCGGACTTGTTGGTGGTGACCGCGTCCTTGGGCAGCAGATAGTTGACCCCGTCGATCATCGCTCCGTGGCCGGCGTAATAGATCACCGCCGCGTCGGAACCCTTGGCGGATTCCTCGAAGTCACCCAGACCCTCGATCAACGCCGCTCGCGTGGGGTCGGTGAGCACTTTCACGGTGAAGCCCAACTTCTGCAGCGTGGTCTGGACCAGTTTCGCGTCGCGGGCGGGATTATTGAGGCTGGGAACCTTGTCGTATTTCGAGACCCCGACGATCAGGGCCACGCGCTGTGCCGCCCAGGCCCCGGAGGCCAGCCCCAGGTTCAGGCTGATCACGACGACCGCTGCCGCCCAGTGCCGACGACCGCGTCCTCGATCAAGGCGCTGATGTTGCGCCGTGCGCATATCGATCACCCTCCGGATCCGCCTGCATCATAGCGCAAACCAGTGTTCTGGAGTCTATTCGTTGTAGCGCTGGAGCCGGATGCTATTTGACGACGGGATACTTGATGCGGTCTTTCAGGTTTTCCGTCACCGCGCGGGCGTCGAACGCGCTGGTGTCGCCCTCCGGTTTGGCACCCTTCTGCATCACGATCTCGGCAGACGCCTCGAACTTTTCGATGGTCTGCACATCGACCCGGTCACCCCAGAACGGGCCGCCGAAGAACGGATCCCAGCCGCGCCAGCCGTATCCCGCGCCATAAAAGCGCCAGTACGGTCGCCAAAGGCCATAGCTGCCGTACCAGGGCCGATAGAAGGGGTCCGGTTCGACACTGGTGCGGGTCTTGGTGTCTGTGTCGCGGTCGCTGATCGAAAACCAGTCATAGCCATTCTGCATAGTCAGCTCGGCCGCGCGGAACAGCAGATAGCCCTCCACCGTCTCCCGCGAGGTCAGCGAGTTTCCAGCGAAGTTCACCCGGTAGCGGTTGGGCTCGACCCTGAACTCCGAGAAACCGCCGGCCGAGACCTTGCCCGCCATCACCGGTTGATAGGGCGTCGGCGTCGCGCAGGCCGCGAGGCTGACCGCGAGCAGGGCTGAGAGGGCGAGTGATCTTCCAAGCATAGACGTTGCCTCAATCCCGATCGTGATCCCAACTCGATGTAGGGATCATAACATATGGCCGCAATTGTGGTGAGGCGGGTGGGGCCCCCTCCTCGCCCCCGCGACCCCGCGAATGCGGGGACGCGAGAGGGGGAGGGTAGGGAGTGGGCCGGCTGGGCAACTCTGGTATGTGCCCGAGGACCCAGCGGCCTAAACCGCCCCTGTCGTCGCCAGCAGATAGACCACCCGGCCCAACGACCCGAACAACAGTACCGCCACAGCTAGCATCTGGACGAAGAAGCCCGCGCTGCGCTTGCCGGCGTCGGCCACGTAGCCCCGCTGGTACATCACGCGCCCGATAATCCAGACGACGCCCACGCCGGCGGCGATCCGCTCATCCCAGAACATGGCGAACAGCCACATCGGCACCAGAAACAGCGGCAGCCATTCCATGGTGTTGTAATGGGCGCGAATGGTGCGCTCGAGCGTGGGGTCGCCGGTCATGGCCGGAGCCGGGATACCGGCCTTGCCGCGGGCGCGGCCCACCTCCAGACCCATCCAGAAATACGCCAGCAGGGCCAGCAATGTGACGAGCGCGACGTAGCTATACGGTAGCATTCCAGGACTCCTGAATGTCAGCGGACACGCGCCGCCATTGCAGCAGAGCTTGGCGCCGATCCGTCCCGAGGGGAACCTACCCTTTTGCGCGCTTGTCCCGGGTCGCTTTCACCCGCAACCGCAGGGCATTAAGCTTGATAAAGCCCGCTGCGTCACGGTGATCATAGGCGACGGCACCCTCCTCGAAGGTCACCAACTCCTGATCATAGAGGGAGTACGGGCTGGTGCGGCCAACGACGCTGACATTGCCCTTGTAGAGCTTTACTCGCACCTGGCCGGTGACCATCTGCTGGCTATGATCGATGGCGGCCTGCAGCATCTCGCGCTCGGGTGAGAACCAGAAGCCGTTGTAGACCAGCGAGGCATACTTCGGCATCAGCTCGTCCTTCAGGTGCATAGAGCCCCGGTCCAGCGTGATGCTCTCAATGCCCCTGTGCGCCACGATCAGGATCGCGCCACCAGGAGTCTCATAGACGCCGCGCGATTTCATGCCCACGAAGCGGTTTTCCACCAGATCTAGCCGTCCGACGCCGTTGTCATGGCCCAGCTGGTTCAGCTTGGTCAGTATTGTCGCTGGCGACATCGCCACGCCGTCGATGGCGACAGCATCGCCCTGTTCAAAGTCTATAGTGAAATAGGTCGGTGTGTCCGGCGCGTCCTCCGGCGCAATCGTGCGCATGTGGACAAACTCCGGGGCCTCGACCGCCGGATCTTCCAGGACCTTGCCCTCGGACGACGAGTGCAACAGGTTCGCGTCGACGCTGAACGGTGCCTCGCCGCGCTTGTCCTTGGTGATCGGGATCTGGTGCTGTTCCGCGAACTCCAGCAACGCCTCGCGGCTCTTGAAGTCCCAGTCGCGCCAGGGTGCGATGACGTGAATGTCCGGTTCCAGCGCGTAGTAGGCCAGCTCGAACCGCACCTGATCATTGCCCTTGCCGGTCGCCCCATGGGCCACGGCGTCCGCGCCTACCCGGCGCGCGATCTCGATCTGCTTTTTGGCGATCAGCGGACGCGCGATCGAGGTGCCCAACAGGTACTGGCCTTCATAAACCGTGTTGGCGCGGAACATCGGGAACACATAATCACGGACAAACTCCTCGCGCACATCCTCGACGAAGGCGTTCTCCGGTTTCACCCCCAGAGTGATCGCCTTCTGCCGCGCAGGCTCCACCTCCTCGCCCTGGCCCAGGTCAGCGGTAAAGGTCACCACCTCCGCACCCAGCTCGGTCTGCAACCACTTGACGATGGTGGAGCTGTCGAGCCCGCCGGAATAGGCGAGAACAACCTTCTTGACGGGCTTTTGAGCCATGGTGATGGGCAGCCTTGGTAGAGATTTCCGGGACGTCGCTCGGCCTATAGGGGCGAACATGCGACCGGTTCAAGTCTTCCCTCCCCTGAACCACGTCCGGCTGCTCGACGGGCAAGTTGCCCATGGCCATCGCCCACCACGGGCTTTCTGCTCCGTCATCGGGGCCCGGGTCGCCTGCGAGCCGGAGGGCGCGGTCCTCCTGCCGGCGCTACGTGGGGAAGGCGAGGCGTGTTGCGCCCCCGCCGCACAAACCTAAAAGCGTGCAGAATCAGCCTCGAACCCTGTATAGAAGAGCCACGATTCCCCGGCTCCGCGCCCAGCGCGCGACGCCACCATAAGACGCCTTCGGTGGTTTTGCCCACCCCGACGCGAGGCGCCTCAGCTGGACGCATCATGAGCGACGAGACCCAGGTTCCCGACAACACCCCCGAGAACAACGGCCAGGCCGAGTATGGCGCGGAATCCATCAAGGTTCTCAAGGGCCTGGACGCCGTGCGCAAGCGGCCCGGCATGTACATCGGGGACACCGACGACGGCTCGGGCCTGCATCACATGGTCTATGAGGTGGTCGACAACGCCATCGACGAGACCCTGGCCGGCTGGGCCACGCGGGTCGAGGTGATCCTCAACGCCGACGGTTCGGTCACCGTTACCGACGACGGGCGCGGCATTCCCGTGGACATCCACGAGGGCGAGGGCATCTCGGCGGCCGAGGTGATCATGACCCAGCTGCACGCCGGCGGGAAATTCGACCAGAGTTCCTACAAGGTCTCCGGTGGTTTGCACGGCGTCGGGGTGTCGGTGGTCAACGCGCTGTCGGAACGACTCGACCTCAAAATCTATCGCGGCGGCAAGTCATACGAGATGGCCTTCCGGCATGGTGATTCCGTCGCCCCGCTGAAGGAAACCGGCGACGCCCCGTTGCGCGAAAACGGTGAGTTCCTGTCGGGCACCGAGGTCACCTTCCTGCCGTCGCTGGAAACCTTTGCGTTCATCGACTATGACTTAAAGACGCATGAGCACCGCCTGCGCGAGCTGGCCTTCCTGAACTCCGGTGTCACCATCTGGCTGAAGGACCTGCGCGGGCCTGAGCCCACCGAAGAGGTCATGCACTACGAAGGCGGCATCGAGGCCTTCGTGCGCCACCTGGACAAGGCCAAGACCCCGATCATGAAGACCCCGATCGTGGTGCGCGGCCAACGGGAAAACGTCGAGCTGGATCTGTCGCTGTGGTGGAACGATGGCTACCACGAGAACGTCCTGTGCTTCACGAACAACATCCCCCAGCGGGATGGCGGCACCCACCTGGCAGCGTTCCGCTCGGCGCTGACCCGGATCATCACCAACTATGCCGAGAGCTCTGGCACCGCCAAACGCGAGAAGGTCTCGGTCGGCGGCGAGGACGCTCGCGAGGGCCTGACCTGCGTGCTATCGGTCAAGGTGCCGGACCCCAAGTTTTCCTCCCAGACCAAGGACAAGCTGGTCTCATCAGAGGTGCGACCCGCCGTGGAAGGCCTGGTGGGCGAGGGGCTGGCCGCCTGGTTCGAGGAACACCCGGTCGAAGCCAAGATGATCGTTCAGAAGATCGCCGAGGCCGCCGCCGCCCGCGAAGCCGCGCGCAAGGCCCGCGAACTGACCCGGCGAAAGTCGGCCCTGGATATCTCGTCCCTGCCCGGCAAGCTGGCTGACTGTTCGGAAAAGGACCCGGCCAAGTCCGAAATCTTCCTCGTCGAGGGCGATTCCGCTGGCGGTTCGGCCAAACAGGCGCGCAACCGCGAGAACCAGGCGATCCTGCCGCTCCGGGGAAAGATCCTCAACGTCGAGCGCGCCCGGTTCGACCGCATGCTGGGCTCGGACCAGATCGGCACCCTGATCATGGCCCTGGGGGCCGGCATCGGCCGCGACGAGTTCAACATCGACAAGCTGCGCTACCACAAGATCGTCATCATGACGGATGCCGACGTGGACGGAGCGCACATCCGCACCCTGCTGCTGACCTTTTTCTATCGCCAGATGCCGGAGATCATCGCACGTGGGTATCTCTATATCGCCCAGCCGCCGCTCTATAAGGCGTCCAAGGGCAAGTCCGTCCGCTACCTGAAGGACGACCCGGAGCTGGAAATCTATCTGATCGACGAGGGCGTGGATGGTGCCACACTCGACTTGCCGTCCGGTGAACGTCTGACCGGCGCCGACCTGCTGGCTCTGGTCCAGACCGCGCGCGGTGCCAAGGCCAATGTCGAGCGCCTTGCCGCCCGTGCCCCGGCCTTCGCCATTGAGCAAGCCGCCATGGCGGGCCTGCTGGCCGAGGGTGGTGACCCCGCCGCCGCCGCCAAACGCTTCGACCTTTACGCTGAAGAAGGCGACGGTCCCTGGAACGGTGAGCCTGCGGTCGGCGGCGGCTATGCCTTCACCCGCATCAAGCGCGGCGTCACCGAGCGTGTCGTGCTGGACGAAATGCTGCTGCACGCCGCCGATGCGCGGCGTCTGGCCGAACGCTCAAGGGAGCTGGCCCAGGTGTTCTCCGGTGCCGCCACCTTCACGCGCCGCGACCGCACCACCAAGGTGCGCGGCCCCATCGATCTGGTGAACGCGGTGATGGACAACGGTCGCCGGGGTCTCTCGATCCAGCGCTATAAGGGCCTTGGCGAAATGAACGCCGACCAGCTCTGGGAAACCACGCTGGACGTCGAGGCTCGCACCTTGTTGCAGGTCCGCGTCAACCACGCCGACGACGCCGACGACATGTTCAGCCGCCTGATGGGCGAGCTGGTGGAACCCCGCCGCGAATTCATCCAGGCCAATGCACTGGACGCCGAGGTGGACGTTTAGGGGGCTAAAGCCCCGCAATCCCCTCCATCAGCCCCGCCACCAGCCCGCGCTCGGCCTGGGTCAACTCTGGCCGCCAGATGTTGAAGATCAGCACGATACGGGTCTCGGCGCTCAAGTTGCGGGCCTCGTGCTCGATGGTGTCGTCAAACACAAAGGCCTTGCCGGTCTCCCAGGTCCGGGTTTCGTTACCGACCCGGAACCAGCAGCCTTTCGGCGCGATCAGCGGCAGGTGGCAGACCAGCCTTGAGTTATGAAACCCCGTGTGCGGCGCAATCACCGCCCCGGGCGTCAGTTTCGAGAACAGCGCAAATGGCGACCGCCCTGCGATCCGCTCAAGCGGCGCATGCTCCAGCGCCGCCATGGTCTTCGGGCACCGCGCGGCGATTTCCGCTACCGGTGCCCCGTCGCGCCACAGGTAGCAAGCGCTCCAGTCGTCGTTTTCCAGCAGATCGGCCTCAGTTGCGGGCCGGTTCATCTCGGCCTCCACATAGGGCGCAAATATCTGCGGTCCATCCGCCATCAACGCCGTGAGCTCGGCCAGGATTTCACCGCTCGCGGCCTCTATGGCGTCCAGCCACGGGAAATCCTCGCGCGGATAGAACTGGATCGTTGGCAGGCCGGGGAAAAAATAGGACCTGGGCTCCTGGATATACCGTGTCTTGCGGCCCGCCAGCAGCTCCAGCGACTCGTTGAACCGGGGGCTGGCGGTCGCCGGATCATAGCCCCGCGCGACCAGGCCCCGCGTCAGATCGACGTGCAAAGCGTCGTTCAGTCGGTCTCGCGCGCCGCGCACCCGGTCTATTTCAGACACGGCTTCCGGCGGAAGGCCCTCGGTATCGGGCACCAGATCCAACGCTGCGCCATAGAAACTGACCGCCGCACGACGATTACCCCGCGCGGCCATCACGTCACCCTTCATCAGCAACGCCCGAACGTTCTGCGGCTCCAGCGTCAACGCCGCATCCAGCGCCTGCACGAGGCCATCGGCGTCGCCCAGCGCCTGTCGGGCCAGCGCCAGGGCGACCCAGGTCGTCCCGTCGGCCCGGCCGGCCTCGGCAATCCTGCTGAAACACCGCAGCGCCTCGGCGTTCCCACCCCGCCCCAACGCAGCCATGCCTTGCGCGCCCAGCGCGTTCAGTTCGTCGTCGTTCACGCCGCGTCTCCCGTCATGAGGTCCTGACTCTAACCCTCAAACCCACCCACCAGCTCCAGCACCGCCTGGCCGTAATGCGCCAGCTTGGCCTCGCCGACGCCGTTGACGCGTTCGAGGGCGGCGCGACTGGTGGGTTTCACTGCCGCGATCTCGGTCAGGGTGCGGTCGCTGAAGATCACATAGGGCGGCACATGCTGGGCCTTGGCCTGGGCCGTGCGCCAGGCGCGCAGGGCTTCGAACAGTGGCTGGTCCGTGGGTGACAGCGCCGCAGCCGCGGTCCGCGCGCGCTTGCTCTTGCGCGCCGCCCGAGGTCCATCTTCGGCGCCGTCGGGGTGTTTGCGCATCATCACCCGCTGGTCGCCCCGGAACACCGCACGCACCGCCTCTGCGTCGCCGACCCCTACTAACGGCCGACCGTCATTCGGGTCTTCGCGCAGCAGCCCCTCAAACAACAGCTGTTCACACAGGTCGCGCCACTGGCCCGCTGACAACTCCTGGCCGATGCCCCAGGTGGATAGCGAGGATTCCTCAGGTCGCACGTCCTTGGTCTTGCCCAACAGATGATCCACCAGCCGGCCCCGACCATAGCGCCCGCCCAGCCGCGCTGCTGCTGACAGCGCCTTTTGCGCGGCCAGCGTGGCATCGAGGGTCTCCACCGTCCCGGCGCAGAGGTCGCACTGACCACAGACCTCGACACCTTCCTCGCCGAAGTAGCGCCGCACCGTGGCAGCGCGACATCCTGCGCCGTCCAGCAGGGTGTAGAGCTGGCGAACCTTGCGCACCTGCACCTGCTTGACCGCGTCATCCATCTCGCGTTCGCCGATGCGGCGCAGCGCCCAGGCCATGTCGGCGGCCCCGTAAAGCGTGATCCCTTCGGCGGGCTCGCCGTCTCGCCCGGCCCGACCGATTTCCTGCCAGTAGGCCTCGATGGAGCCCGGCGGATCGGCATGGATCACGAAGCGCACATCCGGTTTATCGACCCCCATGCCGAACGCGATAGTCGCCACCATCACTGCCGCGTCGGCTTCCAGAAACTCGGTCAACCGGGTCTCCCGCAGGCGTTTGTCCAGGCCCGCGTGATAGGCCAGCGCTGGCACCCCGGCATCGCGCAGAAGTTCGGCCAGCTTCTCGGTCTTGTCGCGCGACCCGGCATAGACCACGCCCGAACGACCGGGGCGGGCGGTGACCAGTTCCACCACGCGCTTGTCGGCGCCGCGCTTGCGTTCCGCCGACAGGATCAGTTCGGGCCGGGCAAAGCTGGCCACGAATTCGGCATCGTTCTCCAGCCGCAGTTCTGCGCGAATATCCTCCCGCGTCCGGGCATCCGCCGTCGCCGTCACCGCCAGCCGCGGCACGTTCGGAAACAGGTCGGCCAACCGCCCCAGCATCCGGTATTCAGGCCGGAAATCATGGCCCCACTGGCTGACACAGTGCGCCTCATCGATGGCGATCAGCGACAGCGGAATGCGCGAGAGCCGGTCCTGCATCCAGGGCTGCATCAACCCCTCCGGCGAGATGTAGAGGATGTCCAGTTCCCCGGCGTCGATCCGCGCCCAGGTCTCGACCTTGGCTTCCGGCTCAATGTTGCTGTCCAGCCTGGCGGCCGCCACGCCCGACTGAACCAGGGCGGCCACCTGATCGGTCATCAGCGCAATCAGCGGAGACACCACCAGCCCCAGGCCCGGCCGGATCAAACTCGGGATCTGATAGCAAAGGCTCTTGCCACCGCCCGTTGGCAGCACCGCCAGCGCATTCCGCCCGGCCAGCACCTCGGCAATCACATCGGCCTGCATGCCCCTGAATTCCGCATGCCCGAACGTGCGGCGCAAAATCTCGCGGGCAGCATCCAGCGGTGCAAGTTCAGCTTCGGCGAGCGACATGGGCGCGGTTATGGCGAGAACCGGCCCCGCGCGCCACCCTCGGCGTGGGGCCCTAGCCCTGCTTCACCGTCTTGTTCTGGAACCCCGAAATCCGCGCCTGCATGTCTGGCCCACGTCCCTGGCCCCGGAAGATTTCGTGGGCCAGGCCCGCTGCCACGGACAGCCCGTCGGTCTCCGTCAGCAGCGCCTTGTTGGCCCGATGACTGAACCACGAATTGGCCAGAATCTGGGCGGCCAAAGCCTCCAGCCGCGCGTCAAACTCCGCGTCCGGCACACAGATGTCCGCCAGCCCGATCCGCTCGGCCTCGATCCCGCCTACCGTGCGGCAGGTCAGCATTAGCTCCCGCGCCCGATAGGTGCCCACCCGGCGCGGCAACCGCTGGCTCATCCCCCACACCGGGGTCAGCGCCCACTTGGCGTGGGTGTCGGCGAACTTTGCGCCCTCGGCGGCAAAGATGATGTCCCCCACCAGGGCCAGCTCCAGCGCGCCCGTGTAACAGTGCCCATGCACCGCCGAGATCACCGGCTGCGGCAGGCCCGCCAGCCGCTCGATCACCTTGGACTGGTAGAACGGCTCCGGCAGCTTCTCACCCACCGAGATATCCCCCAGATCATGCCCCGCTGAAAAGCACCGGCCCGCGCCGCGCAGGATCACCAGCCCGACGCTCTCCGTCTCGTCCGCCAAAGCCTTCACATGGGCGTCCAGCTCGATAAACACCTCGACGTTCAGGGCGTTCAGCTTGTCTGGCCGATTTATCGTCAGCGTCGCGGCACCGTCGCGGTCGGTACGTAAAACCAGATCTGTCATGGGTTCAGTGACTCGCGTCTATTCGGCTGATGGTAAGGGTCTTGGCCCAGTGACTGCCCATGCGATTCACGAAATGGGGCGGTCGGTCCACCAGCACCTCGGTTTCGAGCCAGAGGCGCTTGAGGTGTCGGATCTTGCCAGCTGCACGGTCGTCTTCGTACGACGTGCGCCCGTGAAGCACATGGTAGTTGTTGATGAATTGCATGTCGCCGGGCTGAAAATCCATCATCACGGAGTAGTCGCCGCCTTCGGCCTGGTCCTGCATCCAGGTCAGCGCCTCGCGGGCCTTGTCCGTAAGACGAGGCGCGTCAGCATGACGTTGCGAGGCCAGGATGTAGGGCCGGATCAAGCGAGTGAATAGCCGGTCCCCCTCTCGTGTGAACACCGGCATCAGGTACCAGCCAGGCTTGCCCGGTGCCTGTTCGCCCCGATAGTCGAAGGGCTGGGGCCTGTAGAGTTCGGCGGCCAGATCGGGGCGCTCCCGAACCAACCTGTTATGCAAGGCCACCGAGTTGCAAACCGCTGACAGACCGCCGCTAACTCCGGTCTGCAGGCACATCAGGCCGACCAGATCCGAGCCATCACAGTGGAAATCCAGGCCCACAAGCCCGACCTCATTGCCGCGTGATGTGGGATCGCCGACCGCTTTGTTGTGGTCGGTCACATCACCCAGCACATGGCCCTTGGCGTTCTGCGGCCAGGGCTTGCCCAGGTGCGCGCCGATCCCCCAGTAGGCGAGGCTCATCTGCTCGTTGGTCCAGCGCTCGCGTGGCAGGCCGCGGATTCGGACAAACCCGCGCCCGTCGATCAACTCCCGCTCGATGGCCTTCAGTCGGCGACTCAAGTTGGGCAGAGGAAAATCAGATTTGCCGATGCTTAGTAAATTATCCGAAATGGCCTGGGCGTGGGCGACCGCCGTTTCCAGCTCGTCTACCTCCTCCGGCGAAAGCGTTTCTGTCCATCTGGCTGCGTCAGCGACCCCGGCAGCGTCCCATTCGCAGGCGGCTTCCAAGACCTGCGGCATGAATTCAGGCGAGATGGTGCTCATCCGGTATCTCCTATTCCGCTGCCATGGCGGTCGGCGCCGACTGTCCGCCGCGAAGCAGGCGACCGGGCAGGGCGTCAGTGGGCGTGCCGTCGCGATAGGTGACCTGGCCGGCGACAATCGTCGCCGTATAACCCCGCGCCCGCTGGATCAGCCTTCGCCCGCCGGTGGGCAGATCATAGGCAACGCTGGGCGCCTTCAGGGTCAGTTTGTCATAGTCGATGACATTGATATCCGCCCGATACCCCGGCGCGATCAGGCCCCGATCATAGAGACCGACGGTCTCGGCGGTATCGCGGCACTGGCCCTTGATCATGTGCTCGACGCTCAGCTTCGGCCCTCGCGTGCGATCCCGCGTCCAGTGGATCAGGTTCGAGGTCGGGAAACTGCCGTCGCAGATCATCCCCACATGCGCCCCGCCGTCCGAAAGGCCGGGCACCACACAGTCGTGCTGCAGCATCTGGTACGCCGGATCGAGGTTGTTCTGCGCATAGTTGAGCAGCGGCAGGTACAGCATGCCCCGACCCTCGCCCGGCTTGCCGTCCAGCATGTGGTCCAGCGCTACCTCGCGAGGATCAACCCCCCGCGCCGCTGCGATGGCCGCGACCGAGGTGTCCGTTGTCGGCTCGTAGTCCGGGTTGTCATCTCCCATCGGGAAGATGCGCTCCCACGCACGGGCAGGCGACAGACCTGGTGCGCGACCGCTGTCGGGTTCCTCCGCCATCAGCCGCGCTCGGAACGCCGGATCGCGCAGCCGCGCCACCCGCTCCACCAGCGGCAGGTCCTTGATCTCGCGGTAGGCTGGATAGGTGCTGAAAGGATTGGCCGTCAGTTCCAGCCCGAACAACACCCCCACTGGACGGGTCGCCACCTGGGCGCGGATCTGTAGCCCCGCCGCCTTGGCCTCAGTCATCTGCTCCAGCATGAACCGCCACTGTTCCGGATCGCGTGGGCTCTGCAACAGCGAGAACGACAGCG